>JASKJZ010000094.1 GCA_030154385.1 Clostridiales bacterium | reverse complement strand
AATCCTACGGAAACCATTATAAATAATACGATTAGCATGATAGCAGGTGGAAATGCAGTAGTATTTAATGTACATCCTTCTGCAAAACGGGTTTGTGCCTATTGCTTGCAGATTTTAAATCGTACCATATTGGAAAATGGGGGTCCTGCAGACTTAATTACCATGGCAAAGGAGCCCACCATGGAAAATGTTGAGACGATTTCAAAAAGCCCAAAGGTACGGCTTATGGTTGGAACAGGCGGTATGCCAATGGTTAATGCACTGCTTCGCTCAGGGAAAAAGACAATTGGTGCGGGTGCTGGAAACCCTCCGGTTGTGGTTGACGAGACGGCAGACATTGAACTTGCTGCAAAAGAAATCTATTACGGAGCATCATTTGATAATAACTTGCTTTGCCTGGCAGAAAAAGAAGTATTTGTGGTAAATGAGGTGGCAGATGACTTGATTCAGGCGATGATTGCAGAAGGAGCGTATCTTTTAAATCCTTCGGAATTAGAGAAAATCCTTTCCCTGGTCATGATAAAGGAGATATCCGGATATCATGTAAATAAAAAATGGGTTGGTCAGGATGCCAGTAAGATGCTGGAAGCAATTGGGATAAGCCGCCCAACGGTACGCCTCCTAATTTGTGAGACAAGTAAAGAACATCCATTTGTATTGGTAGAACAGCTCATGCCAGTATTACCGATTGTACGCTGTAAAAATTTTGAAGAGGCAGTAGAGGCCGCCTACATAGCCGAGTCAGGAAATCGTCATACCGCTTCCATGTTTTCGAAGAATGTCGATCATATGACTCGCTTTGCAAAAAAAATTGAAACTACGATATTTGTAAAAAATGGTTGTACCTTAAAGGGAGTTGGAATTGGTGGAAATGGGTTTACCACGATGACGATAGCAGGACCCACGGGTGAAGGAATCACCTGTGCAAAATCATTTACAAGACGTAGAAGGTGTATGTTAGCAGATGGCGGTTTTCGAATAATTTAAGTAAGGTGGTGTCGTTATGGCAATCGGATTTTTGGAATGTGCTGGCTATGGGGCGTTGCTTTATGCAATGGATAAAGCTTGCAAGGCAACCGATATTCGGATTCTTGGAATTGATACTATCAATCCAAAGGATACCAGTGCATTTATACCGCTCACGGCACAGGTAAAGTTTGAAGGAAGTGTTTCCGAGGTGAAAATAGCGGTCGAGATCGCAAAAAAAGCGGCGCTTACAATCAATGAACCAGAAGAAGTCGTTACGGCTGTGATTGAACGACCCTATGAAGGAACCAGAGAACTTGCAAAAATATCAAAAGTAAAATTTTAGGAGGATAACATTATGTCAGCAATAGGAATGATCGAAACAAGAGGTTTAACCGCTTCAATTGAAGCAGCCGATGCGATGCTAAAGGCAGCCGATGTAGAATTAGTAGGAACTGAAAAAATTGGTTCCGGTCTTGTCACAGTAATTGTAAAGGGAGAGGTAGGAGCCGTGAAGGCGGCAACGGAATCGGGACAAGAAGCAGCGTCAAGACTAGGTGAACTAGTCGCAGTTCACGTGATTCCAAGACCGCACAGTGATATCGCTAAGATTCTTCCCGCCATTAAATAGATAAGGTGTGATTTGTTGTGAAGGTAGATGCAATCGGAGTCGTAGAAGTAAATTTTTATTCCAATGCCGTCGTGGTTTTGGATGAGATGTTAAAAGCATCCAAGGTAGATTTGATCAGTTGCCATAAAAGGCTGGGTGGGCGCATGGTGCATAGCGTCGTTTCGGGAAAGACATCTTCGGTAGAGGCAGCAATTGAAGCGGCGAAGGCCTCCGGTCGAAAAGTGGGGCATGAAAATGTAAAGGTAGCGATTACCATCAGTAATCCCCATCCAGAAGTAATAAAATTGATGAATTTACTGGAAGATAAGCTTCGTATCAAGGAACAGGCTTAAAACGTGATAATGAAATAGGAAAGAGGGAAAAAGATGGCAGAGGCAAAGACAACCGAAACAAAAGCAAGCGTGAAAGAATATCGAAATTTATCGGCACTTGGTATGATTGAGACAAGAGGACTTACCGCTTCGATTGAAGCAGCTGATGCGATGTTAAAAGCAGCAGACGTAGAACTGATTGGAACCGAAAAGATTGGTTCTGGCTTGGTAACGGTTATGGTACAAGGAGAAGTAGGAGCGGTAAAGGCAGCCGTTGAATCGGGGGAAGAGGCAGCTTCAAGACTTGGAGAGCTTGTCGCGGTTCATGTCATTCCAAGACCGCACGGCAACATAGGATCCATTCTTCCAAATTTAAAGTAATGGAGTTTTGATATGAAGAGTATCGAAAAAGAAGTAGAACAGGTGACGAAGATGGTTATGGATTTGGCAAGTGAACTAGAGGCAGAGCCATACTTGGTACCAGTGGGGATATCAGCAAGACATGTCCACTTGACCCTGGAAGCAGTATCAATTTTGTTTGGTAAAGACCATGCACTTACCGTTATGAAAGCACTCAGTCAACCAGGTCAGTATGCAGCCAATGAGCAGGTGCAAGTGATTGGACCTGCTGGAAGCTTTTCAAAGGTTCGAATCCTTGGACCAGTAAGAGCAGCTTGCCAGGTAGAAGTTTCTGCATCGGATGCCAGAATTCTGGGGGTAAATCCGCCTGTAAGGGCTTCGGGTAAGATAGCAGGAACACCAGGGGTACGACTGATGGGACCAGAAGGTGAGCTGGAACTAAAGGAAGGTGTCATGATAGCCGAACGGCATATTCATATGAGCCCAGAGGATGCGGCTTGGTTTGGAGTTTTGAATGGAGACATGGTGAAGATAAAAGTGAGTGGCCCAAAGGCTGGAACCATGGAACAAGTAAGCGTACGTGTGGATTCAAATTATCGTTTGGATCTTCATATTGACACCGATGATGCAAATGCTTTTTTACTCCGTCAGGGCGAAAAGGTAAGATTGGAGAAGGCTTTATGATATTAGGAACCGTAAAAGGAAATATCGTCTCTACCAGAAAATGCAGTAATCTGGTTGGGTTCAAGCTATTACTAATTGAACCATATTATGGGAATAAAGCACAGATATTTGTTGCTGCAGATACTATCGGTGCGGGAATTGGCGAACTGGTGCTTGTGACAACGGATGATACGACACAATATGCCATAGACCGTCAGGCTCCAATTGATGCTTTTGTAGTAGGAATTGTAGATGCGCCGCCGCAATGATAGAAGAGAAATAGGATAAGACCGCATCTTCCCTTGGATAAGATGCGGTCTTTCACATTTGGGAGGTAGACAGGTGGAAACATTGCAAGTATTGGCAGTGAGTGATCCAGCCGTAAATGCTTATGTCGAAAAAAATTTGCTGGATGGATATGAGGGAAGGGTTACGATGGAAATCGTGCCATGGGAGTCTTATTTTAACACGATGATGGATGCATTTAAGGGAAGAGCCGCCTATGATATTGTAATGGTAGCAGGTCATCTGTGGAAACGTGATTTTATTGAAAAAGGATATTTGACAAAAATTGAATATGTGACGGAAGATAACCTTACAATGATAGACAATGAAATGAAATGGAGGGGGGCGCACTATCTTGCTCCTGCCTTTTGTGACGGTCATATGATTGTTTATCGGAAAAGCCTGGTAAGGGAGGTACTGGGAGAGTTACCAGGTATTAGTATTACCCCAGAAGAATACGTAATTATAGCAAAAAAACTTGCGTTGGCGGGTTATCCCATTGCAATGAAGGCAGCACCTTCTGAAATTTTTACGGATGCGCTGCCGTTTCTTCGAAGGAAAGGAATCGATGTATACGATGCCACAGGACACATCCAGTGTGAAAAACAAGAGATTATTGACGGTCTTAACCTGTATTTGGAGCTAAAGAGAGCGGCGATAGGAGGTACGCATACCTTTGGAAATGAGGAGATTGAACAGCTTCTTCAAAAGAAGGAGGTTCCGATGGCGGTGACCTGGAGCGGTCAGATGGGATGTGTAATGAATAAAGCCTGTATCGAACCAGAAGATATGGGGTTTGCGACCTTTACGACCGCCTGGAATGTAACCTGGTCCTTTGCGGTTTGTGAGACTTCTACAAAAAAAGAGGAAGCCTTTCGGTTTCTATCCTATCTAAATTCGGAGGAAATTGACTGGAGAGCCGGAATGCAAAGCGGAGCACCTGTAAAACGTGCAAGCTATGAAAGAGGACTTCGGATTTATCCTTGGTATTTATGTCAGATGAATATGTTTGAACGTGCAAGACCACTTCCTGATATTTGCCTGGCAGGCGAAAAAAACGGTATTCTATATGAAAAAATAACATCTGCATTTCGTGGAGAAAAGACGGCAGCACAGGCAATGCAGGAGGCACAAAGGGAAATAGAAAAGTTGGAGGAATAGCATGAAAGTAATCGTAATTGGTGGTGTGGCAGCAGGAATGTCTTGTGCCTCAAAAATTGTTCGAATGAACAAGGAGGCGCAGATTGTGGTATATGAAAAGGGAGGATTTCTCTCCTATGGCGCTTGTGGGCTGCCCTACTATGTTGGAGATTTTAATGATGATTACAGACGAATGATTGCCAGAAAAAAGGAAGACTTTGAAAAAAGCGGGATTTTGTGTCATTTACACCATGAGGTGCTATCGGTAGATCCACAAAGGAAGGAAGTTTTGATTCGCGATTTAAAGCGAAATGTTGAATTTGTCGATTCGTATGACAAGCTTATGATCGCAACAGGCGCACAGGCGGTGATGCCTCCTTTTGAGAAAAGCTATCTGCTTGGCGTCCATGCGCTAAAGACTTTAGAAGAGGGTATTTTTTTAAGAGAATATGCAAAGTCCGAAAAGGTAGAAAACGTCGTGATTGTCGGTGGCGGCTATATTGGAATTGAGTGTGCGGAAGCGTTTTTACATCTTGGGAAAAAGGTAAGGGTGATCGAGGCTGCAAATCGTATTTTGACCTCCTTTGATGAGGAAATGGCTCAGCTTGCCCTGTATGAGCTGGAATCAAAGGGTGTCACCGTACATTTGGCCGAAAAAGTACAGAGCTTTGAAGGCAATATTGCGGTGGAAAAAGTCGTGACGGATAAGGGAAGCTATGAAGCGGAGCTTGTGATTGTAGCCGTTGGTGTACGTCCGGCAACTGGATTTTTAGATAACACCGATATCAAGCGGGCAAAAAATGGTGCTATCCTTGTCAATCGAAAACTAGAGACCTCCCTTATGGATGTCTATGCAGCAGGAGATTGTATTTTGGTATACAACGAATGCTTAGAAGAGGATTCGTATCTAGCGCTTGGGACGACTGCGAACAAATGTGGACGCATCGCGGGTGCAAATATAGCAGGAGCCAGTCAAGAATTTACAGGAGCGCTTGGTTCGGCAGCAATCAAGGTATGTGATCTGGAGCTTGGGAGGACAGGCATGAGCGAAGCAGATGCAAAACGAAAGGGAATTTTATATAAAACCGTTCTGATAAAGGCAAATGACCATCCTGCATACTATCCAGACCCAACACCGATTTCAATCAAGTTAATTTACGAAGCAGAAACCAAGCGACTACTTGGGGCACAGACCTGTGGATTTAAAGGAGCCGTTTTGCGAGTGGATGTCTTTGCGGTTGCGATCCATGCGAAGATGACCTGTGATGAGCTTGGCATGACAGATCTTGTCTATGCACCACCCTTTGCAGGCGTTTGGGATGCCATTCACATTGCCTGTAATGCAGCAAAATAATAATCGTTAGAAGGAGGAATATACAGTGAGTAAAGAGATGACGTTATCCGAAGCAGTTCGGCTCATTCACGATGGTGATATGCTGGCACTTGGAGGAAATGTGCTGCACCGCGCACCGATGTCTTTGATTCGGGAAATTGCAAGGCAAAAAAAGAAACATTTAAAGATTGTAAAAACGGCAGGCGCGATGGATGTAGACTTGCTATGCATGGCGAATTGCGTGGATAGCGTGGATGCGGGATTTATAAGCTATGAGAGCGAATATTCTCTGGCGAATCATTATCGAAGAGCGGTACAAAGCGGACAGGTCGCAGGAAATGAGCATGCCTGCTACACGGTGATATCGGCTCTTCGGGCTGCCAGCATGGGGGTAGGATTTTTACCAGTTCGGGGACTTATCGTGAGCGATTTGATTTCGGTAAACTCTTATTTTGCCAGAATTCAAGATCCTTTTTCAAACGAAGAAATCACGGTTGTAAAGGCACTTTGTCCAGATTATGCGCTCCTTCATGTAAATGAAGCAGATGTAAATGGAAATGCCTATATCGAACCACCACTTTTTGATGATATTATTATGAGTCGTGCGGCAAAAGGAGTCATTCTTACCACGGAAAAAATTGTGCCTGAAAATAAATTTTCTTTTTCGAAGGAAAAGGCACAGATTCCTCAATTTTTAGTGAGAGCAGTAGTGCAGGTGAAAAAAGGTGCCGCTCCTTGCTCTTGCTATCCATCATATGATATTGATAAAAAAGGGATATCTGCCTTTAAAGACTGCAAAAGTGAGAACGATTTAAATGGATATTTGGAACAGATGGAAGCGATAGATTGGAGATGAGAGAAAAATGGAAGAAATTCGTATCAGTGATATTATGGTATGTACGATGGCAAGATTGATTCGGGATGGCGACTTGGTGTTTCATGGAGTATCCTCTCATATGCCAATGATTGCGCTATTGTTAGCCAAAAATTTGCATGCTAAAAATGCAGTGCATCTAAACATTCCTGGCGGAGTAAATCCAAAACCAAGAGGACTAAAGAGTTATACCAGTGCAGGTTCCGAGCTTTTGGAGCAGTCAACCGCTTATTTTCCTTTAGCCGAGGTGTTTGATCTTTCGATGAGAGGGGGGCTTGATGTAGCCTTTCTTAGCGGAATCCAGTTTGATGCACAGGGAAATGTCAATGCCTCAGTAATCGGCGACTATCATAAGCCAAAGGTAAGAATGCCAGGTGGAGCAGGAAGTGCGGTTTTAATTCCAACGGCAAAACGAGCAATTATTTGGAGAACCAAGCATGACAAACGCACCTTTGTAGAGAAAGTCGATTTTGTGACGACGAGAGGAAATATTGATCGTATTGTAACACCGCTATGCGTCTTTTGTTGGAGGGAGGGAAGACTTATGTTAGAGAGCATTCATCCAACCTCTAGTTTAGAAGAAGTGATCGAAAATACAGGATTTCCAGTCATATATGATCGCATAGTAACGACGAAGGAGCCTACCAAAGAAGAGCTTATGCTTCTGAAAAAAATAGATCCACAGGACAATCGAAATATCGAATTTTGAAGGGAGGAGAGAGGGTGAAACAAATTCGTTTGGAAGCAGTCACCACCAGTTTTTTTGGCTATGGATGCCTTAGTAATTTGACGGAGGAACTAATAAAGAGACAAGCAAAGCGTGCCCTTATTGTTACAGACTCCTTTTTATATGAAGCTGGGGTAGCAAATCAGGTCGGAGGGGTATTGCTGTTAGCAGGAATGGAATACGCTATTTACTATCAGGTGCAGCCAAATCCGACGATAGAGGTGGTCAATGAATGCATTGAGGCAGCAAAAAGCTTAGAGGTGGATTGGCTGGTAGCGGTGGGGGGTGGTTCTGCCATTGATACGGCAAAGGCCGTCAGCATTGTACTTGCAAATGGTGGAAGTGTAGCCGACTATGAGGGAACAAACCGTTCACGAGTTCCAGGGCTCCCGATTGTTGCAGTTAACACAACCGCGGGTACGGGATCTGAAGTTACAACCTTCTATATCGTAACCGATCATAAGCGGCATACCAAGATGTGTATGGTGGATCCGAATTGCAAGGTTCGTATTGCAGTTAATGATACTGCGTTAATGTGCAGTATGCCAAAAGGACTTACCGCAGCCACTGGTATGGATGCAATGACGCATGCGATTGAGGCGGTGCTTTCAAAGAGAGCCAATCCGTTGACGGATAAAGATGCTTTATGGGCGATTCGGACCATAAAAAAATATTTGCCGAGAGCAGTAGAAGATGGCATGGATTTACTCGCAAGAGAACAGATGGCCTATGCACAATATGTGGCGGGCATGGCTTTTTCGAATGCGGGACTTGGAATGGTGCATGCAATGGCACATTCCCTGGGAGGTCACTATAATTTGCCGCACGGAATCTGTAATGCCCTGCTTCTGCCGCATGTCATGCGTTTCAATGGAAGGGATAAAAATTCAGAAGGTAATTTTAAAAAAATCGCGCAAGCATTAGAGCTTTCAAGTTCGTTTGATGATAAAATGGAAGTGGTAGGGAGGAGTATACAGGCGATTGAAGCATTGGCAAAAGAGGTAGGGATTACAAAGGGGCTTAAGGAATTGCAGGTAAATTCAAAGGACTTTGAAGGTCTTGCAAGGCTGGCGCTTAAGGATGCTTGTATGCTTGATAATCCCGTGATGCCCACCATAGAACAAGTGATTTTCGTTTATCAGGAAGCTTATCA
>JASKJZ010000093.1 GCA_030154385.1 Clostridiales bacterium | reverse complement strand
GCGCATAAGGCATTTGATTTACTGTCAGAAGAATTAGAAGGAATCGGAGAAGAAATTGGCTGCGTTGTAAAGGTGCAGCATGAGGACATTTTCAACAAAATGCACCGTATTTAATGGTTCCAATAGGAGGATTTCACACGATGATTAATATGTTCGAGGTATTTGAAACAAATAAAATGATTGAACAGGAAAACTTAGATGTTCGTACCATAACTCTTGGAATTAGTTTACTTGATTGCGCAGACAAGGAGCTTTCGGTTGTGAATGAAAAAATATATCATAAAATAACCGAAACAGCGAAGAATCTATTAAAGGTTGGCCGAGAAATTGAGAGAGAATACGGAATACCAATTGTAAACAAAAGAATTTCCGTTACTCCAATCTCTTTGGTGGGAGCAAGTGCCTGCCATAGCCCTGAGGATTTTGTTTCAATTGCAAAAACGCTTGATCTTGCAGCCAAGGAGGTCGGAGTCAATTTTATTGGCGGCTATTCGGCTCTCGTTTCAAAAGGTATGACAAAAGCTGAGGAATATCTGATTGCATCGATACCAGATGCGTTATCACAGACCGAGCGCGTGTGCAGCTCCGTCAATCTTGGATCCACAAAGACAGGTATTAATATGGATGCGGTGAAGAAAATGGGCGAAATTATTCTCTTAACTGCGGAAAAGACCAAGGAAGTAGATTCGCTTGGATGTGCGAAGCTGGTGGTATTTTGCAATGCACCGGACGATAATCCGTTTATGGCGGGAGCCTTTCATGGTGTGACTGAAAGTGATGCTATCATTAACGTCGGCGTAAGTGGACCAGGTGTTGTAAAAACGGCATTGGAGGGAGTTGTGGATGCTGATTTTGAAACACTTTGCGAGACCATTAAGAAAACTGCATTTAAGATTACAAGAGTGGGTCAGCTGGTTGCGCAAGAAGCATCCAAACGATTGGGAATTCCATTTGGAATCATCGATTTGTCGTTGGCGCCAACGCCTGCCATTGGAGATAGTATCGCCGAGATTTTCCAGGTTATGGGGCTTGAGCGTGCGGGAGCACCAGGAACGACGGCAGCACTTGCCTTATTAAATGATCAGGTGAAAAAGGGTGGGGTTATGGCCTCTTCCTATGTCGGAGGGTTAAGTGGTGCTTTTATTCCGGTCAGTGAAGATCAGGCTATGATTGATGCGGTTTTAGCAGGTGCCCTTTCGCTAGAAAAGCTGGAGGCTATGACCTGTGTTTGCTCGGTTGGGCTTGATATGGTCGCAATTCCAGGGGATACGAAGGCAACTACCATATCTGGTATTATTGCGGATGAGATGGCAATTGGTATGGTAAATCAAAAAACTACGGCGGTTCGAATTATTCCTGTGATTGGCAAAACGGTTGGAGAGATGGCGCAATTTGGTGGCTTACTTGGATATGCCCCTATTATGCCAGTAAACTCCTTTAGCTGCGATGCATTTATCAATCGAGGCGGAAGAATTCCGGCACCGATTCATAGTTTTAAAAATTAAAGGTTTGGAGGCTTTTTAATGGAGCATATTGTGTTTCAGTATTTTGAAGAAATCAGCGCGATTCCAAGAGGATCTCGCAATTGCCAGGAAATCAGTGATTATCTGGTATCGTTTGCAAAGGATAGAAATTTATTTTATATACAAGATGATGCAAAAAATGTCATCATAAAAAAACCAGGGTCTGCTGGCTTTGAAGATGCACCGGCTGTCATATTACAAGGTCATATGGATATGATTTGCGAGAAAATCGAAGGCAGCACGCATGACTTTTTGAAGGATGGTCTTACGCTGGAAATAAAGGATGATTATTTATCAGCAAAGGATACGACCCTTGGAGGAGACGATGGGATAGCAATCGCCTATGCACTTGCAATCTTGGCAGATGATACGCTGGTACATCCGCCGCTTGAGGTTGTGATTACGACGGATGAGGAAATTGGTCTGCTTGGTGCTACCGCACTGGATGCCTCTTCGCTAGAGGCTGCTTATATGATCAACATTGATTCTGAGGATGAAGATATTATCTTAGCAAGCTGTGCGGGAGGACTTCGCGCCGATTGCCGTCTTCCACTTACCTATGAAAAGCAGGAGGGACGCCGTCTTACGATTACGGTAAAAGGACTTCTTGGCGGACATTCGGGTGGAGATATCGATAAGGGACGTCTGAATGCAAATCTTTTATTAGCCAGACTCATGTTCGATCTTGGAACATTTTCTTTTTCAGTTAGTGAAATGAAGGGCGGCCTTATGGATAATGCGATACCAAGAGAGGCAGTTGCGCATATCGTGACTTCAGAAGAAGAGGCTTATAAGATTATCAATGAAGTAAAGTTCTTAAATGAAAAGTACAGAAGTGAATGCCGTACCAACGAACCAGACCTTACAATCACGATATCGCAGGGGGAAGAAAAGACATATTCGGTCATGACGAAGGAAAGCTATCAAAAGCTGTTGTTTTTCCTGCTAGAGGCGCCAAATGGTATTTTGACCATGAGCCCAGACATCGAAGGCCTGGTAGAAAGCTCCCTAAATCTTGGTATTTTCACAACGAATGAGACAGAGGCAAGAATGGCGTATGCGGTCAGAAGTTCATTAAGCTCTTATAAAGCGTTTATTCGTAATAAACTGGAATATTTTATCACCTACCTTGGTGGAACCTTTTCCACAAGTGGGGAATATCCAGGCTGGGAGTTTAAAAAAGATTCAAAACTTCGTACCATCTATGCCGAGGCTTATCAAAAGGTGACGGGAAATGAGATTCGTGTAGAAGCCATTCATGCGGGCTTAGAATGCGGTATTTTATCGGAAAAGATAGGAAATTTGGATATTATATCCGTAGGTCCCCAGATGCACGACATCCACACGACAGAGGAACGCCTTAGCATATCTTCAACGCTTCGCGTTTATGAGACATTGCTTTGGACCCTGCGTGCATTAGCAGCGAGATAGGGGGTCTGGATGGATACTATACAAAGGATAGAGCGCAAATTGATACACAAGGGTGCAATCGTTAGCTTTTATGAGGATACCATGCGACTTCCGGATGGAAGATGTGCCAAATGGGATTATTTGGAGCATAAGGGGGCAGCAGCGATTGTAGCGGTTGATTTGGAAGGTAAGATTCTGATGGTACGACAATACCGTGGTGCGGTAGAAAAGAATACCTTAGAAATTCCTGCGGGTGGAAGAAATGAAGGAGAAGATTTTAAGGTCTGTGCAATTCGTGAGTTAGAAGAAGAGACGGGATTTGCGACAAAGGATGCCGAGCTTTTACTTGAACTTTTCACGACTGTAGCATTTTGCGATGAAAAAATTGCGATTTATATGACCGAAGACATTGTGCCTTCCAAGCAAAATTTAGATGAAGATGAGTATGTGACGATTGAGCGGTATACGTTGGAGGAGTTGGTTAACATGATACTTTCTGGAACGATTCAGGATGCAAAAACGATTTCTGCCATTCTTGCATACAAAGCAAAAAAAGAACAAAAAAACAAGTAAAGACAAGTGGTTATTTTTCTTTCCTGTATCGCATAAGATAAAAACGATACAGGAAAGGAGAGAAACGTATGAAAGGAAATGAGTATAAAAGGAGGCTTATTATCCTTTTTTTTATTGGGTTTTTAATTGGTGGAATCGTGGCTTATTTCCTTCGCTATTACTATATGGACAGCTATTACGCCTACTTTGATGAAGCAGTTAGCAGTATCCAAAGTGGAACGATTCACTATGGCTATTATTTTGTCTTGGCATTCAAACGAATTCTAGTTCCAGCGCTTCTTTTACTTGTTTTGTCCACAACCTATGTGTTTCCATATGTTTGTGTGATGGGCTCGATTTTTTGTGGCTTTCAAATTGGATATTTTGTGCAAAGCTTATTTTTTTCCTATCATTTACCCGGACTTTTATATGCTATTTTATCTGGCGTACCGCAATTATTTTTGTATGTGCCCCTATTTTATTTCATCATACGCTATGGGTATGAAGGACGGCAGCTCCTGCACAAGAAAAAAAGCCTCACAGAAAAACTGTTACCACTTGGCATGCTGCTTGTGCTCATGCTGACTGGCGTTTTTCTGGAGACCTTTGTCAATTCCTTTATTATGCGTCATGTGTTGTTTTTAGTCTCATAACTTATAGGTTGTCTGCAATTTTATAAATTAAGGCTTCGGTGGTATCCCAACCAATACAAGCATCGGTAATCGACTTTCCATACGTATGCTCATGAATGCTCTGGCTTCCTTCTTCAATATAGCTTTCTACCATTACACCCTTTACAAATTTACGGATGTCTTCTGAGACTTTACGGCTGTGAAGAATTTCCGATACAATTCTTGGCTGCTCATAGTAGCACTTATTCGAGTTTGAATGGTTGGCATCGATTATGGTAGCTGGATTCACAAGGTCAAAGGAAGCATAGGCTTCTAAGAGGCGCTTGATGTCCTCGTAGTGATAATTTGGGAAGGCCACGCCGTAGCGATCGACTGCACCGCGAAGAATCGTATGTGCGAGAGGATTTCCATCGCTCTTTACTTCCCAGCCGCGGTATAAAAAGGTATGCTTAGACTGTGCGGCAACACAGGAGTTTAGCATGACCGTATAATCACCGCTGGTTGGATTTTTCATTCCACATGGGATGTCAATACCGCTTACCGTCAGACGGTGCTGTTGGTTTTCTACTGATCTTGCACCAATTGCAACATAGGATAAAAGATCTTCTAGGTACGACCAGTTATCTGGATAGAGCATTTCATCCGCAGGAAACAGATGACTTTCTTTGATGGCACGTAAATGCATTTTACGGATGGCGATGAGGCCCTCACATAAATCAGGTTTTTTTAGCGGATCTGGTTGATGCACCATACCTTTGTAGCCAGTACCATTTGTTCTTGGCTTATTTGTATAAATACGGGGAATAATAATAATCTGATTTGCTACCTTTTCTTGAATGGCAGCCAATCTTTGGATGTAATCACAGACTGCATCTTCATTATCAGCCGAACAAGGCCCTATGATCAGGAGAAATTTGTCACTTTCCCCAGTAAACACAGCTTTAATTTCTTGATCTTTTTTCTCTTTTAATAAGACATGCTCTTTTGGCAGTGCATATTCTTTTAATAAATCATTTGGTGAAATCGCTTCACGCAGGTAATTTAGCCCCATGGTAGTTCTCCCTTCCAGCAAAATCAATTCTGTTTTACAATTTTAAACGTTCGTCCTAGAACTGTCAATCTTTTCTTTTGTTTCATAAATCTTGTGATTGACGGATAACTTAATAAATGGTAAAGTAATAAAGATGTGACAAAATAGAAAAGAGGATGATAGCATGAGTCAGTTTTATGATGACGATAATGCAGATAGCATATTAAAAGAAATAACAGAAAACCTTAGTAAGCAGGTCTCAGAGGAGCTAGATCAAAGTCCACTTGAGCCTTCCTTAACACAAGGCATAGGGGATAATAACAAATCACCAAAGAAGAAAATGGGGAGAGGCAAAAAAATCTTAATAGGATTGGCTTCTCTTTTGGTAGTTCTTGCACTTGCCATTGTGGTTACGGGAAAAGGTGTATTAGATCAGATCCATAAAGAAAAGACGGAGGATGTTGTGGTCAACGATGGTACAGACGAAGGGCTTGATACCAGTACCATTGTATCAGCAAATGATATAAAACCAGCAGATACCAGTGTAATTAATGTACTATTAATCGGGGAAGAAAAAATGCATGATACCAATCGGGGACGTTCGGATTCGATGATGATTGCGACAATTAACCAAAAACAAAAATCAGTGAAGTTAACCTCTATAATGCGTGATTGTTATGTTGACATTCCAGATCATGGAAAAGGAAAACTAAATTCTGCTTATAATATTGGAGGCGGCCCACTCCTGGCTCAGACTATTGAACAAAACTTTGACATTGCAATTGATGGATATGCTCGTGTCGATTTTGATGGGTTTGAAGAAATCATCAATGAGCTTGGTGGTGTAGAAATTGAACTGACGCAGGCAGAGGCGGACTATCTAAATCGCAAAGATTATATAACAAAGCCAGAATATCGAAATGTACAAGCTGGTCTGCATCTTCTTAATGGAAATCAGGCACTTGGGTATTCACGCGTGCGTTATGTAGCGGGCATTGATGGGGAACACGATGATTTTGGACGAACCAATCGCCAAAGAACGGTTTTGAATGCGATTTTTGAAAAATACAAATCAAAGAATTTATTAGAACTTGTGACCATTACGAATAGCTTACTAAAATATATCACCACAGACCTATCGAATACTAAAATATTAAGCTATGTTGCCGCATATGTAGGTACGGGTACAACGGAGCTTGAAACCTTCCGTATTCCAATGGATAATGGGTATAGCACCACAAAAAATCAAGCGGGAAGTGTTTTGTTGGTAAACTTTGAAAAAAACAATGCTGCACTAAAAGAGTTCATTTATGGAGTGGATACAGAGTCGCAAACGGCAAGTGATGGCTCGGATATAGAAACAAGCACGGATACAACGACAAATGCATCGGTGCAATAAAGGAGAATGAGGGTATATGCCGCTATTATGGGTAGTCATTCCTTGCTTTAATGAAGAGCAGGTTTTACCAGAGACGAGTAAACGTCTGGCGCAGGTTATGCGTTCCTTGGTGGAGCAAGGGAAAATAGATCCAGAAAGCAAAATTGTATATGTAGACGATGGATCAAAAGATAATACTTGGAAACTAATCGAAGAGATGCATCACGCAGATGCAATGTTTATGGGGATTCACTTGTCCAGAAACTTTGGACATCAAAATGCATTATTAGCAGGTCTTATGACGGCAAAAGAGCATGCGGACATTTCGATAAGTATGGATGCGGATTTGCAAGATGATATTGGGGTCATTGAAAAATTTGTAGCACTTTATCAAGAAGGAAATGAAGTGGTATATGGGGTTCGAAAAAGCCGTGATGGAGATACGTTTTTTAAAAAGCATTCGGCACAGCAATTTTATAAATTCATGTCATTTCTTGGTGTCGAGCTTGTTTATAATCATGCAGATTGTCGATTACTTGGAAAACGTGCACTCGAAGCGCTGTCGCAATATCCGGAAGTAAATCTTTTTTTGCGTGGGATGGTTCCACAGCTTGGATATCGCCATACTACAGTCGAATACGAACGAGGAAAACGTTATGCAGGCGAATCAAAATATCCCTTAAAGAAAATGTTGCGATTTGCCTTTGAGGGGATTACTTCCTTTAGCATCAAGCCAATACGTTTCATTACAATGACAGGCGTATTCTTTTTAGGAATTTGTATCGTGCTCATTATTTATTTCTTGATTCGCTATTTTACCCATAATACAGTAAGCGGATGGACAAGTACCGTGATGTCGATATGGACACTTGGAAGCATACAGCTGATATCCATTGGTACCATTGGGGAGTATATCGGAAAGACCTACTTAGAAACAAAGCATCGTCCAAAGTATATTATTGACGAAATCATATGATACCAAGGGAAAAAGATCATTATAAAAAAAGAACGGTTCCGCTATTCTAGGCGAACCGTTCTTTTTTTATAATATCTTGCAAGGTGTTCATTTTTCCAATAGCTTGGGTCATACGAGATATCCGAGTGAAATAAGACGTACGGTTTATGCTGGATTGGAGCAAGAGCAACGTATTTTTTCTTGGTTGTGCTAAGGATATCCGTTCGATGGTTTTCTTCGGCATCATAGGCCTTTGCTTCACCCGTTGCCAATGAGTAGACAGCACTGGC
Organism: Clostridiales bacterium; assembly: GCA_030154385.1. The sequence goes on along the minus strand of JASKJZ010000093.1, from coordinate 630 downwards.
ACTAAAGGGAAGGTTTGATAGCGTAACCGCTCCATCATTACCCTCATTTACCACGATATGACCCATGCAAGAAAACAGGATGGCCAAAGATAGAAAAAGATAATAGTACGTGAGTGGAAAGGGTCGTTTGAATCCAGGTAATTTATTGTTTTGGTGCAGGTATCCCAATAAACAAAACAGGTTAAATGCAACAAATAGATAATAGTGAAAGGACACAATATTACGGATACGATAGGGTATCCGTATCCCCTGTGCGTAGATGACGGGAGTAATCTGTGAGGAATAAATGCAAAAACTAATAAAAAAAGTAATAAGAGGATGTAAAAAAGTAAGCTTTGTGCCAGCAAGCATCTTCCAAAAAATCGGGATAAATAAAAGCCAGAAGAGAAGGATCGGTACCGTAGTGGCATTCGCAATGGAATATCCTCCATAAACAAAGGAGAGAAAAATCGTAACAATCGGATTATGAGGAGCACCAATCGTGGATTGGCGCAGTGCATTTCCTGGGCCTTGTATACTAATAATCAATGCGATAAATCCAGAAAGAAATACAGGAAGGAGAAGGGCGGCATAGGTTTTCTTTTTTTTGAGAGAAAAGAGAAGCAGGCAGAATAAAACAATTGCATTTAA
>JASKJZ010000092.1 GCA_030154385.1 Clostridiales bacterium | reverse complement strand
TTTTAGTGAAAATGATACTAGCCGGACAAAGAATAAGTAACCATACCATAACCGTGACAAGGTCAAAAATCAATGCAGCGTTACCAAATAGTAGCTGTTCATAGATGAAAATGTAAGGATAGGACGGAATAATTTTCATAAATGGAAATGTCAGGGAAGGAAACAGGTAAGCAAACATGGTTAGCATATTAATTCCCAAGAGCAACGAAGCAAACATAAACCAGTTGTTTAAAGAATGAAAGAAGACCGCAGTAATCATTCCAAGCATGGTAAACAAAGCTGACGCTGCCATTGACACCACAACAAAAGGTATAACAGGGAAGTGATAGCCGATGGTAAATAGTGCCATTAATAAGGAGTATAAACTTCCTAAGAAAGAAAACAAAAGTACTTTTGCTGCCCAGTAATGGATTACATGAATGGGAGACACTTGCAAAGCACGTATCGTTCTTCCTGATTTTTCATTTAACATGAGTACACCTGCAAGAAGAAATCCTTGTACCACGGCCTCAAAGCAAATAAATACAGGCAGGCAACGCTTATTAAAAGGAGTCGGCGTCGTCACGCCCTCGAGCCTGGAAATATGAATTTTAGTGGTTTCTGTTTTGGAGGCTAGAAATGGCAGTATTGCAGCATTCGCTTGTTTTTCACTCAACTTATTTGACAAAACGTGATATGCTTCGTTTTCCCAAATAACGCCAACGATAGAATCCCTTTTGACCAGTTCTTCTAGTTGAGCTATGGTGTCAGCACTCTTATATCCTGGTACTTCAAAGCCATAGGTGACAATCTCGGGAGAAGTAACAGGAATCTTTTTTGGTATAAGAAAATTGACAACGAGGATAATCATAATCAAGACACCGAACAGCACCCAAAAAAAGATATTTTTTAAGATAAGTTTTAGATCAATCACAATCAGGGAGAATATCGTTTTCATACGGTCAACCTCCGTCCTGTTACTTTTATAAAAATATCTTCCAGCGTAGCTTCCGAAGAATGAAGCGTGATAATATCGTAACTGGATACAATCGATGCAATCTTTTCTTTTTCTCTGTTTAAATCCAACAGTTCGTTTATTTCCTTTCCGTCTTTACGGTAAGAAATAGTTATGGTTCTCGCCCCATACTGTAATTTTAAGTGATAGGGAGTATCCATTACTCGTATCTTACCACCTTCTAAAAAGGCGACCCTATCGCACAACTTGTCGGCTAATTCCATGTTGTGCGTAGTAAGAAAAATGACTGCGCCACGCTGTTTTTGCTCTCGGATTAAATCGCAGATTTTTGCTGATGTTGCAGGGTCAAGTCCGCTGGTGGGTTCATCTAAAAATAAGTAATGTGGCTTGTTTATCAGAGCTCTTGCAAAAACAAGACGCTGACGCATACCCTTTGAATAATCCCCTGCTTTCTTTTTTGCATGATCCTTAAGTCCAACCTTCTCTAGAATTTCTTCCACAGGTATGGTGGGAACGGAAAAAAGCCCAGCAAAGTATCGTAAATTTTCTTCCCCGCTTAACGTTGGGTAAATATTGGGCTGCTCAAAAGAAACGCCAACTTGATTAAAAAATGCTTTTCCGAAATGACGGATGCTTGCTCCATCATAGGTGATTTGGCCTCTCTGTAATTTTAAAAGCCCTGTCATTAGGTTTTGTACTGTTGATTTTCCGGCGCCGGATGGACCTAAGAAACCAAAAATTTCGCCTTCGTTAATTTGAAATGAAAGATCAGAAACGACATACTGTTCTTTTTTTGCATAATCAAACGAAAGATTTTCTACAGTTATCATATCATAATACCTCCAATGTTATACTGATTGTTGACCATGTGGTCAACTACAATATATCACCATTTGACTGACTGGTCAAGAAAAAGTTTTACAATTATCTTGACAGATATCGAATAGGCATGATATGATTTTCATACCGACAGACAGTCGGTCAGTATTGACAAGGAGCAGATTATGAGAATCGTAAAAGATGCCAAAGAAAGAAGAAATGAAATTTTGGATGTTGCAGGACAGTTGTTTTCAGAAAAAGGGTATGATGCAACCAGCACAAATGATATTTTAGAAAAAGTTAACATAGCAAGAGGAACCTTGTACTATCATTTTAAGTCCAAGGAAGAGATTATGGATGCGTTGATCGAACGATATAATGAACAGATTTTAAATCGAGCAAGAGAAATTGTAAGTCAGCGTGAAGTTCCTGTGTTGGAGCGAATTGGAAGAGTCGTATTGGCTCTTAACATAGAACAAGACGGAGGAGAAGAAATTTTAGCGCATATTCATAAACCCCAAAATGCGTTGATGCATCAAAAGATTCAACGCTCGATTATACATGAAGTGCCGCCGATTCTTGGTGAACTGATTACGGAAGGGATTGAACAGGGTATATTTGAAACTCCCTATCCCCTGGAGTGTATGGAAATGGTCGTAATCTACATGACCACTTTATTTGATCAGGATATGGTCGAACTGACAAACGAGGAGGTGCAAAAGCGTATGGAAGCATTTCTCTTTCATATGGAGCGCTTGTTAGGAGCAAAAGGGGGAAGCTTTGCCTTCTTTGCACAGATCATTGGAAGGTAGAAAAAGGATAAGGAGAGAATTTATGGATAGAGGAGCAAAGAACGCATCCCAACAGCGATTTTTTGTGCTGTGGCTGGGGGAATGGATTTCCGCAATTGGAAGCGGTCTGACCTCATTTGGTCTTGGGGTCTATGTGTTTCAAAAAACAGGAAGCGCGTCTGCTATGGCATTGGTAACCTTGTTTGCCTTTTTGCCTTCTCTTTTATTTAGCGCACCAGCGGGAGTTTTTGCCGATCGTTATGATCGAAGGCTTCTGATGGTTTTAGGGGACAGCTTATCAGCGCTTGGTCTGCTCTACATTTTGATTTGTATGTGGCGGGGAGGAGCAGCCCTATGGCAGATATGTCTTGGTGTCACGATAAGCTCCGTGTTTTCTTCCTTGCTAGAGCCGTCCTATAAAGCGACGATTTCTGATCTTTTGACCAAGGAGGACTATAGTCGGGCGAGCGGTATGATACAAATTGCATATTCTTCAAAGTATTTGATTTCGCCGATATTGGCAGGCCTTTTACTTGCAATAGCCGATATTAAGTTGCTGTTGCTTCTTGATATCAGTACCTTTATCGTAACCGTGATTACAACCTTATACGTCCGAGGCGGGATTGTTTCAAAGAAAAAAGAGGGATATTTTTCTTTCTGGAAGGAATGGGGCGAAGGATGGCATGCGCTCACAAAAAAGAGAGGTGTCGTAGTGCTAGTCTTTATGGGAACTTTGCTTACCTTTTTCGTGGCCTTTATTCAAACCCTTTGTACGCCGATGGTGTTATCCTTTGCAGACAGCAAAGCCCTTGGCACAATGGAAACCTTATCCGCGCTAGGGATGCTCGTATCTAGTATAGGGATAGGATTTCTTTCCATAAAAAAGGGATATGTAAGGCTGCTTTCGCTTTCCCTGTTTTTAGCAGGGCTTGCGATGATATGTTTTGGAGCATATCAAAATCTATATTGGATTACCCTATCGGGCTTTTTCTTCTTTCTGATGCTGCCCTTTGCTAATACCAGCCTTGACTTTTTGCTGCGCACAAATCTAGAGAATGAGGTGCAAGGAAGAGCCTTTGGACTAATCGGGCTGATTTCCCAGCTTGGATATGTTGTTGCATATGCGTTTCTAGGCGCCCTGGCGGATCATATTTTTACACCTATGCTACAGGAGGGCGGATTGCTATTTGATACGATTGGAGCACTGATTGGAGTTGGAAGCGGCAGAGGCAGTGCGTTTTTGATTATCTTGGGCGGTTTTTTTCTTGCTATCTTTTCGATTATTCTATATCAGGTTCCATCGGTTCGGCAGTTGGAAGGAGAGGAGCGATATGTACTTAAAAATACTGCAAAATGATTGGAAACGGGCAAAGCTGGTTTCGATTATCACGATCTTATTTGTTGCAATATCCACGACGCTGGTATCGCTAGCGGCGATTGTTATGGTCGAATTATCAGGAGCCATTGATCGTTTGATGTTGCAAGCAAAGACGCCTCACTTTATGCAAATGCATGAGGGAGAAATTGACGGGGAGGCACTTTCTAGCTTTGCGATAAAACAGGGCAACGTGAGTGCCTATCAGGTTGTCCCCTTTTTAAATATGGATGGAAGCGAAATTTGGATTGGAGAGCATTCCCTTGCAAGCAGCAGTCAAGATAATGGCTTTTGCACACAAAACGAAGCGTTTGATTACTTACTTGACCAAAAGGGAGAGGCGATTGTACCAAAGAAGGGGGAGCTTTATGTTCCAATCGCTTATTGGAAGAATGGAATGGCAAAGAAAGGAGATTTGGCAAACGTTGCAGGCGTAAGCCTTCGGGTTGTTGGTTTTGTAAGAGATTCCCAAATGAATGCCAGCTTGTCCTCGTCCAAACGATTTTTAGTAAGCAAAGAAGATTATGAGGCCATAGCCGCTAAGGGAAGCGTCGAGTATCTGATCGAGTTTCGCTTGCAAAATGAAAAAGAGCTTGCTAAATTCGAACAAGATTATAGCGAGGCAAAGCTTCCTGCCAATGGGCCCACGGTTACCTATCCTTTGTTTCGGATGATGAATGCGATTTCCGATGGTATGATGATAGCACTGCTGATTCTTTTAAGCCTTTTGGTGCTGGCAATTTCGTTTTTGTGCATTCGATTTACCTTATTGGCAAAAATGGAGGAGGAGTATCAAGAAATTGGCATCATGAAGGCGATTGGATTTTCGACGTGGGAGATTAAGCGTGTGTATCTGGTTAAGTATACCCTGCTTATTTTTCTGGGAACGGTTTTTGGGTTTTTTATTGCACTTTGTACGAGAGGTGTTGTGCTTAAGAATATTCGCCTTTACCTGGGAGAGAGTAAAAAAGAAGTGATAAGTCTATGTTTTGGCAGCCTTGGCACGATAATTCTTGTTCTTGTTTTTTTGATATATATCAATCATATCTTATCGAAATTTCAGTCTATTTTACCAGCACAGGTGCTTTCTACCAGAATGGAAAAGAATATGGCGGGAAGTATAAAGTGGCCAAATTATAAACGAGTTGTTTGGCCTGCCGCTCTCTTCTTGGCAATCAAGGATATTTTTGCAAGGAAGAAGCTTTATCGGACAATTTTAGTCGTCATGACGGCTTCCACTTTTCTTCTTTTGGTGCCGACGAAGCTATATCAGACCATATCCCAAAAAAGCTTTATTCAGTATATGGGGATTGGAATTTGTGATCTTCGCATCGACTTGCAAAAGGTGGAAAATGGGGAGGAAACGGCAAAAAAAATCGAGCAGGAGCTAAAGAAAGAGAACGATGTGCAGACCGTTGCAGTGCTTATCACAAAGAGCTACTCCGTGTGTCTTGAGGATGGAACGAAAATGAATATTAAGGTGGAGCAGGGCAATCACCGCTTGTTTCCGGTTCATTACGAACAAGGGAGAAGTCCTGTATCCAAGGGAGAAATTGCAATTTCCACCTTGTTAGCAAAGGAACTTTCCAAAAAAGTGGGGGATACGCTTACTCTGTTGGTGGATCAATCGTATCAGGATAGGCTGATTTGTGGAATTTATCCAGATATTACAAATGGGGGCAAGACCGCAAAGGCTGCGGAGCTATATTCCGGAGCGAAGGCACTTTGGAGCATTCTTATTATACAGTTTGTTCCAAAGACCTCCCTAATAAATAAAGTTCACAGCTATAAGAGCTTATATCCATATGCTAAGGTGACCGCGATTGATGCCTATATCAAAGAAACTTTTGGACAGACAATATCTTCCATTTATCTAGTGTCGATGGGGGCATGGATGATGGGGGGAGGCTTGGCATTTTTACTTGCCCTCTTATTTTTAAAGCTGTTGCTGGCAAAGGATCCCTATGAAATCGCAGTACAAAAAGCTCTGGGATATAAAGAGCATGAGATTCGTTTAGGATACCTGCTTCGGATCATAATTCCCAGCCTAGTTGGTATTTGGTTTGGGAGCATTTTATCCGGAGCACTGGGAGAGCGGATGGTAGGCGCTGCGATGACCTCGTTTGGGGCGAGTCAGTTTCAATTTGCCAGGGGTATGTTTCCCATTGATGCGATTGCCGTTTTGTTTATGCTGGGAATGATCGTTCTGGCGATTCTTCTGGGAACCAAAAAAATTCGTGATATCAAGATAGCCGATTACATTAAGGAGTCATTATGAAATTGATTATAAACGCTGAAAAGATAAAAAAACTGGTATTAGATCAAGTATCGATGCAAGTTGGAGCTTCCGAATTTGTTTCGATTATGGGGCCTTCGGGCTCAGGAAAATCAACGCTGTTATTTTGTTTAGCGGGGATGGATAGCATTGAGAGTGGAAGCCTTACCTTCGAAGAAATAGATCTCGTTCAGGCTGGTGAAGGGGAGCTTGCAAAGCTTCGCAGAACACGGATGGGATTTGTTTTTCAACAGGCTACAATGTTAAGAAATCTAAGCCTTTACGACAATATTATTCTGGCGGCAATGACGCAAAAAACAAGTAGGATCGACAAAAAGGAATACGAAGCCAAGATTCGATCGCGGGCAGAATTGTTCATGAAAAAAATGGACATTTGGGAGCTAAGGGATCGCGCGATTACCAAGGTTTCTGGAGGACAACTGCAGAGGGCGAGCATATGTCGTGCAATGATGAATGAACCTTCCATTTTATTCGCCGATGAACCAACAGGTGCTCTTAATTCAAAGATGACGGAGGATATCATGGAGATTTTGACGCAGTTAAATCGGGAGGGAACAGCCGTACTTTTGGTTACCCATGATAAGCGGGTGGCTGCTCACTCAAAACGGGTGATATTCTTAAAAGACGGAAAAATTGCAGATGATGTATCGTTTTCAGACGAAGAACAAGGGATGAAGGAGGAGATAATTTCGAAAAAAATGAGTGGTATGGGCATATAAGTTCATGAATAATGATTTTTGATAAATAATTGCTAAAAATAATTGACAAAGCTTTATATATGCGTAAAATATAGGTATACTCACAAAAAATGAATTAAAAGAAAGGGTGCCTATGCGTAAAAATAAGAGCATTATTCGCCGTTACTTTGTTATGTCGCTTATGACAGGAATTATCATGGGAGCAATTTTTCCCTGGTTTGCGAGCCTGTTTACTATGTATAAATCGCCAGCTTTTCAACTGCCCTTTAGCATCCTTTGCATTTTGGCAGGGAGCTTTGTTGGGATTATTTCCTTTGTAATTGGAAAATTTACATTGATTCATGCAATTAAGCGTTTTTTTCGAACGTTTCAGGATATGGCAAAAGGGGATCTTACGGTGCGCTGCCAGATGCAAAGCAAGTCTCTCAGCTAAGTAAACAGCTAGCAGAGTCAGCCAACACGAGCGAACTATCCTCCAAAGAGATTGTGGAGGGAACCGCCACTCTTGCCGAGGGAGCTTCGCTGCAAAGCAATCAGCTATCTCATATAAAGGGAAAAATGGAGGAAAGCAGCAAAGAAATTATGGAGGGGTTTGACCTGGCTAAGCGGATGGAGGATAGCTCAAAAAAAGCGCTTACTATCGCGAAGGATGGCAGTGAGAGCATGCGAGACATTCTCTCCCAGTATGAATGGATCAAAGGTATTATCGAGTATGCGACAAGATCCATCGAAACGCTTGGAAAACGCTCTGGAGAGATTGGTGAAATTGTGGCAGTCATCGCGGGTATTACCTATCAGACCAATCTATTAGCCTTAAATGCTTCGATTGAGTCTGCAAGAGCGGGTGAAGCAGGAAAGGGCTTTGCCGTTGTTGCAGAGGAGATTCGAAAGCTGGCGGAGCGGACAACAGGAGCGTCTAAGACGATAACGGCGCTGATTCATGATACAAAACAAGAAACGGATCAAGCCGTACAGACGATGCAGGCTAACTTAAATACGGTCAATATGCAAAGGGATTCGATTCATAATAGTGTAGATGCCTTACATAGGGTAGTCGAAAAAGTAGAAGATACCAAGCAAAATGCAAAAGAGGTGGCAGCCTCTACCTACGATCAGCATGAGGCTATGAAAGCTCTGCATGAAGGGGTAGAAGCACTTACTCATGTGTCACAGGAAATGAATGCGGATATACGCAAATACAAAACCTGAATGTGCGGTGAGTGAGCTTTGCTTTTATCAATGGGGCGGTTGCTGGTTCAAATAACGAATTCTCCCGCCAACGACAGTCATTTCGATTTGAATTTCTTTGATCCGCTCGGGTGGAAGAAAGAAAATGTTTTCGGACAGTACAACAAAATCGGCAAGATACCCAGGGGCTAGTTTTCCCTTGCGCTCCTCTTCAAAGGAGAGATAGGAGACATCTTCGGTATAAAGGGACACCGCCTCTTGAACCGATAGCTTTTCGTTAGGATGCCAGCCGCCTTTTGGATTTTCCGATTTATCCATTCGATTTACGGCTGTGTGGATGCCCCAAATTGGTGATAGCGATTCTACCGGACTGTCCGAACCGCCGCCTAGATG
>JASKJZ010000091.1 GCA_030154385.1 Clostridiales bacterium | reverse complement strand
CCTTGTATTCATGGAGTGTATTTGCGTCGCCGATGGCGGCACATTTGTCTGAACGCTATGGGCTTTCGGGAAGTGCGGTTTTAACAGCGGCTAGTTTATCCCTTGTATTTACCGTTGCAAATTCCGTAGGTCCTGTCACGATGATATCCGGGGGATTTTTTAATGATAAAATGGGTCCCAAATGGGTCGTGTTCTTAGGGGGAATTTTATTTGGTGCAGGCTTAATTGCAAGTGGTTTTGCAAGCAGCATCGGATTTTTAGTGGTGAGCTACGGACTTGGATGCGGACTTGGCATGGGGCTTGTTTATGGTTGTACGATAAATAATTCCGTCAAATTCTTTCCGGACAAAAGAGGGTTAATTGGCGGAATTGCCACCGCTACCTATGGTCTAAGCTCGGTAATAATCCCTCCGATTGCGAATAAGCTCATCGTATCTATGGGTGTGCAAAATACGTTTCGCATCATTGGGGCAGTCGTTATGGTTGTTATTTGCGGTTGTGCATTTTTTATAGAGAAGTGTCCTGATGGTTATATACCAGAAGGATATGTACCACGGGAAGCGAATTCGAATAGTAAAAAACAGAACGATAGAAATTGGATGGAGATGATAAAAGACGGCAACTTTTATCTGATGATTTGTATGTTAATGTGCGGTGCGTTTTCTGGACTCATGATTACCTCGCAGGCTTCTCCGATGGCACAATCTATCATAAAAATGTCCACTGCAATGGCAGCGACTTGCGTATCCATACTGGCGCTTTTTAATGCAACGGGGCGCGTGCTTGCAGGCTTTCTGTCCGATCGGATCGGAAGAGTGCGAACTCTTTTTCTTGCATTTTGTTTGTCGATGGCAGGACTCTTTCTTCTATATACGTGTGGAGAGGGCAGCACCCTCCAGTTTATAAGTGCAGTTGCGATTATAGGCTTATGTTTTGGCTCCTTTATGGGTGTATTTCCAGGCTTTACCGCAGATAAATTTGGGGCAAAAAACAACAGTGTGAATTATGGAATCATGTTCATTGGTTTTGCCTTGGCTGGCTTTTTTGGGCCAACCGTAGTTGGAAAAATTGTAGCAGCAACCGGCAGCTACCGCCATGCTTTTTTAATCGCTGGTATGTTAGCAGTGGCAGGAATCATTTTATGCCTTTTATATACTGCGGTAAATAAAGAGGAAAAGATGGCTTAATCACCTGCCTTTAATTCCATGAACTTAAGACTTAGATGAATTTTTAGACGCTCTTCTCCGTTGGATAAATCCACGTTGAAGAGCTCTTTTAATTTGCTCATGCGATAAAACAGCGTGTTTTTGTGAACAAAAAGATGTTCGGCTGCTAACGAGGGATTGTCTGGATACGTAAGGTATTCCTTTAGTGTCTCTAATAGATGAGAGTTATGGAGCATGTCATATTCTTGTATAGAAGCAATTACTGGATGGTAGAAATCAGTGAGCTTATATTGCTCAGAAATAATCTCCCCTATGTGCTGGCAAACATAATCGCTATACAAATACATATGTTTATCGGGATCAAAGCGCTGTCCCATCGTATAAGCGGTAAGGGATTCTTCGTAATATTTATGTACCTCTAAAAAGCTATGGAAGCATCGACTGACTGAAGCAGTTAGGTTATTAATCTGTAAGTAGTTTGATAGTTCGCTGCCCTCCCTAAAGATGGCACCGCTTGCGTCTGGTAAGCATAGTAAAAAAACGATACGTCCATCGTAGATGACCCAGCGGCTATCTGGCAAAATTAAATGGAGCTGCTTGGAAATAAGCTGTGCTTTTTTATCAAAAATGTCGGCACGTTGCTCGGAAATAGTTAAAATATACATATATTCGGTGACTTTCCAGGTTAAATTTTGTATGCGGTGGCGAATGGTGTGAATATCCCGTATACGGTTTTCCAAAAGCTCGGATAAAAAGAAGCTGTGCATCAGGGACTGGTTGTTTTTATAAAAATTGCTCTTTTGCAATTCTATGGAAATAAGACGGCATAAAAAATCGATTAATTCTAGATCCTGTTCCTCAATCGGGTGATTACTGTCCATGACTCCCATTTGTGCGGATTCAATACCATGCACATGAATGAGGGCTGTCACCCATCCATAGGAGGAGCCTTCTTGCTTGCTGTAATAGGGATAGCCTTGTTCTCTCGCAATTTCGTAAAGGCGATCCTTTTTCATGGATTCTATATTTTCTTCTTTCATATACCCAGCTATGGTTTGTTCTGCTAAGTCTGGCCGATCATAGACTATATTTTGGCAGCTTGCCAATATCTTATAGCTGGTATCGACTAAGAAAATCGGGTTATCCAATATTTGATATGCTGTATCAATTAAATCTTGTAAGGTGTGATTTTGGTAGAGAAGTTCCATAAGGATTGCTTTTTTATGAGTAAGAACTTGTTCTTTTAATAGAAGTTTGCTTGCCTTTTCATAAAGCTCAAAATCTTGCAGGATAAGGCAATGATCTTCTAATCGTAGATATCGTTTTGATGAAGCTGAAAGTGTACATTGGTAGACTTCATAATCTCCCTGAAACCTTGCAGAATCGCTTTGAAAAGCATTGTTTTTTAGCTCTAATTGTTCTAATAGCTGCGATAATTTCATTCTATGACCCCCTAAAATTTTATATTGTGTTCTAACACAATATAAATAATGATTTATTTTTATTGTTTAGTTTTTAACACATTGTTTGCTTATATTATATTATATATAATAGGGATGTAAATAACAATAACTATATAAAAAGCATTGTGTTGTAATATAAAGGAGGAACAAAAATGAGTACCAGAGAACAAATTAAACAAAAGCTAATTGAGCGAGGAGCCCCTTTGTTTGGGAAAAATCCAGAGGAAATCACAGAGGATATGAAATTTGTGGAGGATTTGGCTGCAAAATCCGTTCATTACTCTCAGATTACAACTTATCTGGAGGATGAATTTGATGTGGAAATTCCTTACATGACGTTTCGCAGAAAGGCAACAATTGGGGAAGCAGTGGATTATGTACTTGAGCTTGTAGAAAACGAGTAGAGGGAGAAAAAAATGGCAGAAATGAAAGGTGAATTTTTCACAGAGAAAGAAGTGTTTCAAGGAGAAGAAATTGAAGCAATTTACCGTGTGGCAAGAAAGCCAGTTGATAATCAGGGCGAAGTTGATTTGTCAAATAGTGATGATCCGATGGCCCGTATGGGACAAGGCTTTTGTCCCGCCTTCAATCAAAGAACTTATGAAGCGGCACCAGGTATTATTTGCGATCAGGACGTAGAAGTTGTGATGCGTGATGGGGTTAAGATTTATTGTGATATTTTCCGTCCAGCAAACACCACGGAAAAGATTCCAGTTATCGTATCCTGGAGCTGGTTTGGAAAACGTCCTGGAGATGGTATGAGCGAATGGCAGATCATGGGAGTTCCACCTCACACAGTATCAAAGCTTGCAAAATTTGAATCTCCAGATCCTGCATACTGGTGCTATCAAGGTTATGCAGTGGCTAACGTAGATGTTCGTGGTGCTGGGCACTCAGAAGGTAATGTACATATGTTTACGCATCAAGACCGTGAAGATGGCTATGATTTTGTAGAGTGGATTGCAAAAAGAGATTGGTGTAATGGAAAGGTTGGGATGTCTGGTAACTCTGGTGTTGCGATGCATCAATGGGGAATTGCAGCAGAACAGCCACCTCATCTTGCTTGTATTGCACCTTGGGAATGCACGACAGATCTTTACCGCGAATCATTATTTGAAGGTGGAATTCCGGCACTTAGTTTCAACGATTTTATCGCGGCACAGGTGACAGGAAGTGGCGGAGTAGATGACCAGGTGGCGATGGCAAGAAAATATCCATTTATGAATGGTTACTGGGAAGACAAGATACCGGATTTTTCAAAGGTTCGAATTCCAGTTTATCAGACGGCAGGATTTTCCCACTTCCATCTGATGGGATCCGTAAAGGCTTTCCGTAAGTGCAAATCCAGAAGAAAATGGATGCGTATGCATCGTGACTTTGAGTGGCCAGACACCTATATGCCAGAAAATCTGGAGGATTTAAAACGGTTCTATGATCGTTATCTAAAAGAAATTCACACTGGATGGGAAATGACACCGAAGGTTCGCATTGATATTATGGATGCATATGATTGCGATTATCAGGTACGCCGTGCAGAAAATGCATTTCCATTAGAGCGTACTGAGTATAAGAAATATTATCTGGATGCAGCAAAGATGACGATGCAGGATGCACCAGTAGCGATTGAAAGCAGTGTTTCATATGATGCGAATACGGAAGAAGCCGTTTTTGATATGGAATTTACGGAAGATACCGAGCTTACGGGATATATGTTCCTTCGTCTGTTTGTCGAAGCAGATGGATATGACGACATGGATTTATTTGTAAACATTCAAAAGGCAGATGCGAATGGGAGCTGGTTACCTTGGAACACCTTAGATGAGCCACATCCAGGTGCATGGGGTAAGATGCGTGTGTCTATGCGTGAATTAGATGAAAAATTATCCACAAAATTTAATCCTGTTTTAAAGTGTAAACGCGAACAAAAATTAGCAAAGGGTGAAATCGTTCCAGTCGATATTGCAATTGTTCCATCCGCTCGTATTTGGCATAAGGGACAGAAGCTTCGGATTCAAGTAGCAGGACGCTATATTCGGGAAGGATGGTTTGAGCCGCTTTCCTGGGATACCGACAATCATGGAAACCATATCATTCATACAGGAGGACAGTATGAGTCCTTCCTGCAAGTACCAGTGATCCCTCCAAAATACAAAGCTGGAGATTATGTTTATCGTTAATGGATGCAGGTCTTCTTAAATCTTTTTAATGGGTTTGAGAAGACCTTTTTTAAGAAAGGAAAGATACCATGTCTGAAAATTTAATGGAAACGCTAGAAGCGGAAGCAAGAAAAAATCCAAAAAGAATCGTATTTCCAGAAACTAACAATGAGATGATTTTAAAAGCCGCTGAGCAGGTAGTGGCAAAAAAAATCGGATATCCCGTTTTGATTGGGAATCAAGAAGCAATCGAAGCCTTTGCAAAGGAAGTGGGTGTAAGCTGCCAAGGCTTTACCTATTATGACAATGCAAGTGAATCTCTTCGTGAAGAGCTTGCAAGTGAATATTTGATGAAGTTTGGTGACTTTTCAGAAAAAGCAATTAAGAGAAAATCAAAGGATGCCGTTAATTTGGCGATGTTTTTATTAAAGCTTGGGAAGGCAGATTGTGTGGCTGCAGGAAGAGAGTATACCACCGCCGATGTTATTATCGCAGCACAAGGAATTGTTGGATTGCAAGAAGGTTGCAATGTAGTATCTAGCCTTGGAATCTTAAATGTGCCTGGATTTGCAGGACCAGAGGGAGAGATGCTTGCGATTGCGGATTGTGCGGTAAATGCAGCACCTGATAGCAATGATCTTGCGGATATTGCAATCTCGTCCGCCGATACCATTGCTTCTTTACTAAAATGGGAGCCAAGAGTTGCGATGCTGTCCTTTTCAACGATTGGAAGTTCCGAGCATGAGAGCATTGATGTGATTCGTGAAGCCGTTGAAATCGTGAAAAAAAGACGCCCTGAGATAAAAATAGACGGCGAGTTCCAATTGGATGCAGCACTAAATCCAAATGTAGCAAAAAAGAAAGTAAATCGGGAAAGTGAAGTAGCTGGCAAGGCAAATATTTTGATTTTCCCTAACCTACATGCAGGAAATATTGGAGTTAAGTTAATTCAAACCTTTGGAAAAGCGGATGCTTATGGTCCTGTTTTGCAAGGCTTTGCACTTCCTGTTTGTGATTTTTCGAGAAGTGCGCCATTATCCGAGATGATGGGAAATATTGTGATGCTAATTATCCGTGCACAAGGAGGAGAATGTTAAAATGGGAAAATCCTATAAAATATGTACGTTAAGTCCAGGCTCGACCTCAACGAAGCTTGCAGTATTTGAAAATGAAACAAGGATATTTAAGGCGAATGTGGCTCATGATCCAGAAAAGCTAAAGGAGTACAAAGAAATTAGCGACCAGTTGCCATACCGTTTAGAAACCATACAGTCTGAACTTAACCATGCAGGAATTTCACTATCGGATATGGATGCATTTGCAGCCTATAGTGGTGGACTTGAAAGTATGGAGGGAGGTATTTATCCAGTCAATGAGATGATACTAAAGCATTCCAAAGAGGGACGTACCGTTAAGCATCCTGCTATTCTAGGAGCACAGCTTATCCACATTTTCTCTGAGGAATTTAAAGCGCCAGCTTATCTTGTAAATCCTCCAGATGTGGATGAGTTTGAAGATTTAGCAAGAGTGACAGGAATCAAAGGACTTTACCGTGAGAGCCGCGTTCATGTTTTAAATCAAAAGGAAGTTGCTATGCGATATGCGAAAGAGCTTGGCAAAAAATATGAGGACTGTAATTTTGTAGTCGCTCATGTAGGTGGTGGCCTCTCCATTACCGCACAGTGTAAGGGTAAAATAATTGATGGAAATGATGTCTTAAATGGGGATGGACCGATGGCGCCAAATCGCTCCGGATCTGTTCCAGCCGTACCAATCATTAAGATGTGCTTTTCGGGAGAATTTACGGAAAAAGAGATGGTTGCTAAAATCAGCAAAACAGGAGGACTTCTTGGACATCTTGGAACCGACAGTGCTATGGAAATTGAGCGGAGAATCAAAGATGGAGACGCTTATGCAACCTTGATTTATGATGCGATGGCCTATCAGCTTGCGAAAGCAATTGGATCTTATGCGGTTGTGCTAAAAGGGAAAGTGGATGGCATTATTTTAACAGGTGGCGTCAGCAACGATAAATATTTCGTTGAACACGTGACCGAGTACTGTGGATTTTTAGCTCCTGTCAAGGTATACGGCGGGGATTTTGAGATGGAGGCCTTGGCGGCAGGAGCAATCCGTGCACTATCTGGAGAAGAAGAGACGAAGGAATATACCGGAATCCCAGCGTGGAGCGGTTTTCAGTTCTAAAATAGAATATAAAGGGGTATTGTGATGAAGGAGAAGAAGAGAAATATTGATGCAGTAAATTTTGGGGTATGGGGCTGGGTGCTAATTCTGGTTTGTATTGTATATCAGATGATGTATAGTGCGTTTGCAGTGGATGGAATGAACGTTTTTACGGGCTATCTTTCAAATGTAGTTGGAAAACAAAGTACAGCGCTTTTAGCCGTTGCTACTCCAATCGGAATTGTTTGTTGTTTGGCAGGTGTTATGTTTACTTCACTTGTTTATGGCTGGAACTTGTTTGGCCTTTGCAGTTCATCATGGCTTTGTTGGCTCCTGGTTTCCGAAGAAAAAAGGAGTGGTAATGGGTTGGACGACAATGGGTCTTCCACTTACCAGTATGGTAATTGTACCTTTTATGTCAAAAGCATTGGCAGATGGAGGAATCGGTTGGAGCGGATACTGTTATGTACTATCTGGGATACTAGTTGTTCTTGCTTTTGTAACCCTTCTATTCCTCAGCAATACACCAGAAGAAAAAGGAAAATACCCAGATAATGCCAAGCCCGATGCTGAAAAAACAAATGCGGATGAAAAAGTGAATCTTTTAAAATATTTTAAATCCTCGCTTACCCTCAAAGACTTGTTAAAGAACAAGGTGGTATGGAAAATTTGTATTGGTTTTGGAATTCCCTGGATGACAACAGCCGGTGTATTAAGTCATATTATAGTCCGACTTATGAGTACTGGAAACTTTGAAAATCAGATGCAAGCAATTCATGTCATTCAGATTGCAACCATAGTTGGATTGATTGGAAGCTTTTTCTGGGGATTTCTAGATACGAAGATAGGAACAAGAAAGGCTGGAATTATATACAACTTAGCCTATGTGGTTATTCTTTCGATACTAATCTTTTTAGATCGTCTGCCAGTTGGGGCATCATACCTTGTAACCTGTTGCCTTACCTTTACAGCAGGAGGAATTCCCAATCTTATGCCTTCCATGGTAATATCGAAGTTTGGTCGGTATGAATTTTTATCTGCAAATCGTGTTTGTACACCGTTGGCTACGATTTTACAGAGCTTTGGATTTGCAATTTTGGCAATTGGAATTGCGATTGGTGGATGGACATTGGCATATGGAATTTTTATCTGTCTATGCTTGATAGGTGCCTTTGTTATATTTAGAATTGATGACAAAAAAGAAATGGATGATGCTGTGATTGAAAAAAGACTCTATGAATTAGCAAAAAAGGATCTTGCATCATAAATAACATCAAGTAATAAGGAGAAATAGTGGATCAATTTACAAGAAGCTTTCAAAAAATAATACCTTCCTTGCGAGAATCAACGATGGAAATCATAGAACAATATCCAATACATGGAACTTTGTTTTTGGTGCCCGCAAAGGAAAGGGAAATAGAAGTCTTTTTGCATCGAACCAAAAGAGAGAACGCCCCCGTGGTATTTGAGTTCCACGGGGGAGGTTTTGTCCTTGGGGATGCAAAAAAG
>JASKJZ010000090.1 GCA_030154385.1 Clostridiales bacterium | reverse complement strand
GTTAATCCACCCTGAAAATAGACGGCATACGGCTGTTCAATCGGCGCATCCGCGCTTAATTCAATCGAAGAGCCCTGAATAAAGGCGCCTGCTGCCATGATTACATCCGAATGATACCCCGGCATTGCCCAAGGCTCTGGTACCACAAAGCTATCAACGGGTGCAGCCGCTTGTATTCCTCGACAAAATGCGACGATTGCTTCTTTGGAGCCAAGCGTCACGGCCTGGATGATATCGTAGCGCGGCTCACTCCCATTTGGAATCACCGAAAATCCAAGCGATTCATAGATATTCGCAGCAAAAATGGCACCCTTAAGCGCCCCAGATACCACTTGTGGTGCCATAAAAAATCCCTGATAAAGCGCTCCATTAAGCCCAAGACTAGCGCCAACCTCCTTACCTAGCCCAGGTGCAGTCAAGCGGTAAGCAGCATTCTCCACGTATTCCTTTTTCCCGACTATGTAGCCGCCAATCGGTGCCAGCCCGCCGCCTGGATTTTTAATCAGGGAACCTACGACAAGATCCGCTCCAACTTCACTTGGCTCCATTGTTTCTACAAACTCACCATAGCAATTATCCACCATACAAATCACATCTGGCTTGATGGCTTTGATATAAGAAATCAATTCCCCGATGCGTGCAACGGAAAGTGTAGGTCTTGTTGCATACCCTTTAGAGCGCTGAATCGTAACCATTTTTGTACGATCATTGATCTTTGCGCGAATGGCTTCAAAATCAAACGATCCATCCGCTAATAAATCCGCCTGCGCATAGGTAATGCCAAATTCCGCAAGAGAACCCTTCGACGGACGAATGCCTATCACACCTTCCAGGGTATCATACGGCTTTCCAACGGGTGATAGCAGTTCATCCCCTGGCCTTAGATTAGCAGACAGCGCAATTGTAAGTGCATGTGTTCCACAGGTAAGCTGGGGACGAACCAGTGCCGCCTCTGCTTTAAATGCCGCTGCATAGACCTCCTCCAGGGTATCTCTTCCAAGGTCATTATATCCATAGCCCGTGGTTGCCGCAAAATGAATGTCACTCACCTTTTTTTCTTGCATCGCGCCTATGACCTTCATTTGATTGTATTCTGCGACAAGATCAATTTCTTCAAAGCGATCCTTTAAGCGCTCCAAAATGGTGTCGCCGTACGCTAGCACCTCTTTTGATAGGTGCAAGGATTCGTATAGTTTATTTCTAGCTTCCTTCATTTTTCTTCTTCCTTTTTTTCCGTTATGATTGATTTTTCCTGCAATGTTAGAAGCATATCCTCCAGGATTGCAGCCTCCTCGATATATTCGTCCTTATTAAACCAAATGACATCCCTCTCCCGCTTGAACCAGGTAATCTGACGTTTTGCGAAATGACGGGTATCACGCTTTAACTGATAAATTGCTTCTTCAAGCGTAAGGTCTCCTTCTAAATACGACAGGATTTCTTTGTAGCCTAGTCCTTGCATGGAAACAAGCGATTTATCATATCCTTTGGCAGCAAGCTTTCTCACTTCTTCTAAAAGTCCCTCCGCAAGCATTGCATCAATGCGCTGGTTGATTCGTTCATAGAGAAGCTCTCTTGGTTGATTTAAGACAAAATAAGCCACCTGATAAGGAGATTCTTTTTTTCGCTCCGTTTCGTTATGCTCCGAAATTTTTTGTCCGGTCTGATAATAATACTCCAAGGCACGAATGACCTTCTTTTTATTATTTGGGTGAATTGCATCTGCTGCGGCTTCATCTACCTTACAAAGCATTTGGTGCAGAGCTTCGACGCCGATATCC
Source organism: Clostridiales bacterium (assembly GCA_030154385.1). The sequence continues at coordinate 6,757 of JASKJZ010000090.1, read as the reverse complement.
TCTGCTTGCTGCTCCAGCTTTTTTCGAAGAGAACCATCATCTTCTTGCTCTTCCTGAAAGGAAATATCATAGACAAGCGATTGGATATAAAATCCAGTCCCTCCCACTACAATCGGTATTTTCCCCTTTTGATATATTTGGGCAAGTGCCTGCTTTGCAAGCATCTGAAATTTTACAATATTAAATTCCTCATCGGGCTCCATTACGTCAATTAAATAATGCGGAATCCCTTGCATCTGGTCTGGCCTGATTTTTGCCGTTCCAATATCCATGTGGCGATATACTTGCATGGAATCTGCCGATATAATCTCTCCATTGATACGCCTTGCTAGTGCAAGAGAGAGCGCCGTTTTCCCTACGGCGGTTGGTCCTGTTAGGATAACTAATGGTTTTTTCAATTGTTCTCCATCCTTATACGATCCGTTTAAATTTCTTTTCAATCTCATATTTGCTCATGGAAACAATCGTCGGTCTTCCATGTGGGCAGTGATAGGGATTTTCTAATGTTAAAAGCTCATCAATTAATGCGTGCGCCTCTTGCTCGGACAATCTTGTATTTCCCTTAACCGCAGCCTTGCAAGATAGGGTCGCGATTTTTTCTAATAAGATATCGGGATTTTTTTTCGATTCCTCACTTGCCAGATCATCGATCATTTAGATTAATAATTCTCGTTGTGCAATGCTGTAAAGGCTTAGCGGAACGGCCCGCACAAAATATTCTTTTCCTCCAAACGACTCCATTTCAAAACCAAGACGGTTAAACTTCTCCATATTCGTTAAGAGAACCTCCTCTTCCCGCATGGAAAGCGTTAACACAATCGGGGGATTTAGCATTTGAGAGGCAAATTTCTCTTTGCCAACCGACGCCATGATCCGTTCATATAGAACTTTTTCATGCGCCGCATGCTGGTCAATCAGAAAAAGATTGTCATCCAGCTCAATCAGCCAATAGGTTGAAAAAAGCTGTCCAATGATGCGGTGGCGCTTTCTATTTTCTACCGAAAGGAATCCCGTTCCTTCCCCTTTTTGTGCTTCAACAGGATTATCCTTAACAAACAGTTCCAATTGCTCGCCTGCTTCGTAGGCAATCTCTTCTTCTACCCGCTGGATGGATGCGACGGACTTCTCAGCTACGTTTTCGCTTTCTTGCAAGCTTTCTCTTTCTTGTAAACTTTCTCTTCGACGTACTTCAAAAGGCTCCGGTCCTCGTTCCTTTGGTTTTTGCTCTACAAGGGTTGGTGCTGATGTCCGTGCAGGTGTAAGCTCTGGGGTATGCAGCAACGACTCTTTGACCGGTTTCCCTTTCTTTTCTTGATCCAAATCAACCGAAGGAATCAATTCCTTTCCACGCAGTGCTTCGGATAAGGCCTCATAGGTCAGAGAAAAAACTTCCTCTTGATTTAAAAAGCGAACCTCCATTTTTGTAGGATGCACATTGATATCCAAAAGAGAAGAATCCACCGAAAAGGACAAATTGGTAAAGGGATATCGATGGGTCATCGTATAGGGCTTGTATGCTTCTTCAATCGCACGATTGATAAGCGTACTTTTGATATAGCGTCCATTGATGAAATAGTTCATATAGGTGCGGTTCCCTCTGGATACCACCGGTTTTCCGATAAATCCCGAAATCGATAGCGTCGGAGTTTCTTTTTTTATGACCAAAAGCTGTGCCGTGATATCTCTTCCATATACATGATAAAGAATATCCTTCGTGTGATCATTTCCAGCCGTCTGTAATTTTACCTGATTGTTGTTGATAAATTTAATTGCAACCGCCGGATGGGAAATCGCAAGCTTTTCCACAACTTCTGCGATATAGGAGGCCTCCGTTGTCGCGGATTTTAAAAATTTTCGTCTGGCAGGTGTATTATAGAACAGGTTTCGAACAATAATTGTTGTCCCTTCTGGACACCCAATTTCTTCTAGTCCCTTCTCCTCACCTCCCTCTACACGGTAAAGCGCGCCCGTTAAGGCTCCAGGCGTCTTCGTGACAAGTTCGACCTGAGAAACAGCCGCAATACTAGCAAGGGCTTCTCCCCGAAAACCAAGACTTTGTACGCTCATAAGGTCTTCTACGGATTTGATTTTGCTCGTGGCATGGCGCTTAAAGGCTAGCGGAATTTCAGAAGGCAGGATACCAATTCCATTATCGGTAATTCGAAGGAAGCTGATGCCTCCTTCCTTTACCTCCACAGTGATTGAATTTGCTCCCGCATCCATTGCATTTTCCATCAATTCCTTTACGACCGCACTTGGCCGCTCAATGACTTCACCCGCCGCTATTTTATTTATCGTACTTTGATCTAATAACGTAATCATAGTCTACCTCTACCATCGTTGCTTGATTTTTAGCTGCATCTCGTTTAACTTATTAAGAGCCGCAAGTGGTGTCATGCTCGCAAGATCCATTTCTCGAAGCTCCACTAAAATATCCTCAGTCGGTGCTTTTGCGTCCATCGTATCAAAGATTGAAAGCTGAAAGCCCTCCTCCATTACCGCTCGTTTCTCTTTCTTTGGCGACTCATTTCGATCGTTTTGCTTCGTATGTACAATAATATCATTTTCACTGAGTTCATCGGCCAGTTCTCTGGCACGTCTTAGGACGCTTTCAGGTACCCCTGCCAGCTTTGCAACCTGAATACCATAGCTTTTATCTGCGCCGCCCGGAACAATTTTTCGAAGAAACACGATATCTTCTCCCTGTTCCTTAACCGCGATACAATAGTTGTTCACACTCTCTAACATCCCCTCAAGCTCCGTCAGCTCATGATAATGCGTTGCAAATAATGTCTTTGCACCAAGGAGTTTAGGGTTACTGATATGCTCGACCACTGCCCAGGCAATACTAAGCCCGTCATAGGTACTCGTACCTCGCCCAATCTCATCCAAAATAAGCAGACTATTTTGGGTCGCATTCCGTAAAATGTTTGCAACCTCCGTCATCTCCACCATAAAGGTACTTTGCCCGCTTGCAAGATCATCCGAAGCTCCCACACGGGTGAAAATTCGATCTACAATTCCAATATTTGCGGCTTTAGCAGGTACAAAGCAGCCAATCTGCGCCATCAATACAATCAAAGCAGTCTGTCGCATATAAGTAGATTTTCCCGCCATATTAGGTCCTGTAATAATCGAAACTCTCTTTTTATGATTATCAAGATACGTATCATTTGCAACAAAGAGGTCATGATCGATCATATTTTCAACGACCGGATGACGTCCCTCCTGGATATGAATGACACCCTCGGTATTAATATGCGGACGTACATAATGATTGCGATCTGAAATTAACGAAAGAGAAGCAAATACGTCAATTCCGGCAATCGCCTTTGCGGTCTTTTGAATACGAGGAATTTCCTTGGCAATCCGATCCCTTATCTCACAAAATAGATTGTACTCTAAGTTAAATAGCTTATCCTCAGCACCCAGAATAATATCCTCTAATTTTTTCAATTCATCCGTGGTATAACGCTCGGCATTCGCAAGTGTCTGCTTTCGAATCCAATGTGGGGGCACGAGACCTTTATAGGAATTGGTGACCTCCAGATAATACCCAAACACCTTATTGAACTTTATTTTTAGGTTCTTAATGCCCGTCGCATCCCGCTCCTTGCTCTCCATTTCAGCCAGCCAGTCTTTCCCTTCTGTTTTGGCTCTGCGAAGCGTATCGACCTCTTCTGTGTAACCGTCCTTAATCAGTCCACCCTCTCTAACACCAAGCGGAGGCTCCTCCATAATCGAGGCTTCCACTAATGCATGCACATCCTCCAGGACATCTAACTGATCGAAAAGCTCTAAAAGCGTTTTGCTCTTACATCCCTCTAGCAAAAGCTTAATATGTGGTAACATCGATAACGAAGCTTTAAAGGCAATCAAATCCCTTGGGGAGGCACTTTTATAACTGATTTTTGTAATCAAGCGTTCCAAATCATAGACTGGGTTTAAGTACTCCCGAATTTCTTCTCTGGTAATCATTTGACTGGAGAGCTCTTCAATGGCATCCAATCGTTTATTAATGGCATCCTGATCAATTAAGGGCTGTTCCAAAAAATTACGGAGCATTCTAGCCCCCATTGCGGTCTTTGTTTTGTCTAAGACCCACAAAAGAGAACCTCGTTTTTGTTTTTCCCGTAAGGTTTCCGATAGCTCTAGGTTTCTTCTCGTTGAGCTATCTATGACCATGAATTTACTCGTTGCATACGGGATGATTCTGGTTAGATGCATCAACGAATTCTTTTGCGTTTCATACAGATACTGCATAATCGCTCCTGCCGCAATGACTCCTATGCTATAGTCATCCAGCCCAAGACCACTAAGCGCTGCAACCTTAAAATGCTCCTTCAGGCTGCGCACGCACAAATCATCATCAAAATACCAGGGCTCCAAGGCAGAAATCGCAATCCCCAATCGATTCTTTAAATCCGAGATATCCGTGCCGGATACATAAAAGGAGTCGTTGCAGATGATTTCTGTAGGTGCAAACTTATTGATTTCATCTAAGAGTTTTCGATCGGAATCAACCTCGGTAACATAAAAATCACCCGTGGTGACATCCACCGTCGATACTCCATACGCATTGGTGGTGTAGATGATACTCATCAAATAATTGTTTTTACTTTCATCCAGTGCCTGTGTATTTAAATTGGTACCAGGTGTCACAATACGAACGACCTCACGCTTTACCAGTCCCTTTGCACTCTTTGGATCTTCTACCTGCTCACAGATTGCTACCTTATAACCCTTATCAATCAACCGATTCAAATAGGAGTCTACTGCATGATACGGAACCCCGCACATAGGCGCACGTTCCTCCATGCCACAGTTCTTTCCAGTCAAGGTTATCTCAAGCTCTTTTGCGCAGGTTATCGCATCCTCAAAGAACATTTCATAAAAATCACCCAGACGGTAAAATAAAATACAATCCTTGTATTGATTTTTTGTTTCTACATATTGCTGCATCATTGGTGTTAACTGTTCCATTTTACATTTCCTCTTTATCCTCGATTAAGTCTGTGCCATCGGCCGCTTGTGTCGCCAAGGTATCACATCGCTCATTTTGCGCATGCCCATCATGCCCCTTGACCCAAATATACGTAATGTCATGAGGTTTGGCTGCCGCAAGCAGGCGTTTCCATAAATCTACGTTTTTGACAGGCTCATTTTTTCCCCGTTTCCAGCCTTTTTTAATCCAGCCGTCAATCCAATGTTCATTAAAGGCCTTCACCACGTACTGCGAATCCGAATAAAGCTCTACCTTACAAGGCTTCGTGAGCGCTTCCAAACCAACAATTGCTGCCATTAGCTCCATCCGATTGTTGGTTGTCTTAATATACCCCTGTGAATACTCCCGTAGATGCTCGTTTCCATCTTTATCAATATAGCTTAAAATCGTCCCATATCCGCCTGGTCCATTTGGATTTCCTCTGGCGGCTCCATCCGTATAAATTCGAACTAACATATCCTTCCTCCCCTATATTTTATCCCATTGATTGGTCAAAAGAAAATGATTGACCTCATTCGTTGCCTTGTCAATAATATCCTCCGAATAACCAATCATCGAAAGCAGCTTAATTGCATTTCTTGAGACCGCTCTTCCTGCTCGCAAGGTATAATCAAAGTGAATGTCGTTTCCTTCGATTTGTTCTTCAAAATGATAATTATCATAGTAATCACTTAAAATATTGGTCAGCTCCAAATCATGTGTTGCTCCAAAAACAAGTGCATTTCGAAGCGTCAATTGCTTTAAAATCTGACTGGAGGCCGCAATCCGCTCGAGTGTATTGGTGCCGCGCAGTACCTCATCAATAAAGCATAGTACGGGATACTTCGTGCTTGTCTGGTCATAAATCCGCTTTAGAGACTTGATTTCGACCACATAGTAGCTTTCATTCGAAAACAAATTATCCCGCAAGGCCATCGAAGAAAAGATTTGAAAATAATCCGCTTCATAGCGGCTGCTAAGACTTGTAAAAATAGTCTGTGATAAGATTGCATTGATTGCAACGGTCTTAATGAACGTTGATTTTCCAGAAGCATTTGATCCAGTAATCAGTACCGACTGCTTTGCTTGAATTGAATTCTTCGTAGGCTCCTTAATCAAAGGATGATATATATCGTCAACCAGTAGCTGGTGAGAGCCTTCCTTTAAGATTGGCAGGGAATACTGTCCCTCCAAATAGGCACGAAACGAAGCAACGGCAATCATACTATCAAGTAGCCCCACGAGTTCTAAAAGCCCAGTTAGCTCCTCTTTCTTTGTCTTTAGCTCTGCCACCATGAAATCAAACTTGATTAAATCTACATGAAAAATCATACGAACATAGTCTAAGATAACATCCTCTAAGGATCCCGATATTTTTTTCGAAACGACTAAATATGCCCCGCGTCGAAACCGTTTAAATTGTTTGACCTTACCCTTAATTTCCGCAAGATAAGTGGACACTTCGTCAACTTGGAGCCTCGAGAGCTCCTCCATAAAGGACAGGGAACGAAGCAGATACGAAAATACACTAAAATAGATGGATATTTTCGCCTTACGGCGGTAATAAACAATGACATTAAAGGCGAGTGTTGCTGCAAGGAGCGCAAGGGAGTAGGTTCCAACCCCCGGTAACAACGTCGTAAGCCCTGCTACAGGAACAAGCAACATACATATAACGTGAAGATACGGTTTATGCTCCTCCAGCTGGTCAACCTTGCTGATATAATCATAAAAAGAAATATCTTTTAGCTTTCCCATCTTGTAGAGAATTTT
>JASKJZ010000089.1 GCA_030154385.1 Clostridiales bacterium | reverse complement strand
ACAAGAAACAGTACCTGGAATCTTTTTGGAATTAACGGGGATAGAAGTCGAAGAATACGATCCACAATACCAGAAAATGACAAAGACTGCGGGAGTATACGCAGATGGAACCGCTGCTCTTTGGTGTGATGTGATAAAACCAAAGACTGCAAAAGTTCTGGGTCGTTATTTAGAAGACTATTACAAGGATGAAGCCTGCTTTACAAAGAACACATATGGAAGTGGAAGTGTCTATTACCTTGGTTGTGATCTGGACGAAGAAGCGATGAAAAGACTGGCTCTTTATCTAAAAAGTCAGAGCATGCTCTCTACGGAAATAGAGAGTAGAAAGGGAGTCGAAGTCGTAGAGGTCGAACAGGAAGCAGAAGGTGGAAAAACAATCGTTGTAATGAATCACAATGCGCATCAGGTGATGCTCGCCGCTAGTAAGCTCTACTATGATGTTTTGAATGACAAATTTATTGAGGATGCAGTAGAATTAGAGCCTTATGGCGTCTGCATATTGGAGCGACCTAGAGATTGACAATCCAAATGGACAATGGTATATTGATAAAGTAAAAGAACAGGGGAGCCCGTGTTAGCGAGCTGAGAGGAAGTAATCAACTTCGACCCTTAAACCTGATGCGGATAATGCCGCCGTAGGAAGTCACAGCAGTTGATTTTTTTCGGAGATATCGTATCAGGTATCTCCTCTTTTTTTGCGTAATTTTAGGGATGAAAGGAGTTCTATATGAACAAGAACAAAACAAAAAAACTATGTATGGCAGGTATTTTGTGTGCAGTAGCCGTGGTGGGGAGCATGTTTTCCTTTCCTGTACTTGGAAGCAAATGTGCACCCATACAGCATATGGTGAACATTCTATGTGCAGTTTTACTAGGTCCCTTTTATGGGATTTTGGTCGCTTTTACGGCTAGTCTTTTGCGAAATCTATTGGGGCTTGGAAGCTTGATGGCATTTCCTGGAAGCATGTTTGGGGCGCTCCTTTGCGGCGTTGTGTACTGGAAAAGTAAAAATCTTTTTGCAGCTTTATTAGCAGAGGTGTTTGGAACGGGAATTCTTGGGGGACTTTTCGCCTATCCAGTTGCTGTCTTACTGATGGGGGCAAATGCAGGGGAGGTTGCATTCTACACCTACATCCTGCCATTTTTGATATCCACAATGGGTGGAGCCATAGCTTCTGCTATGTTGATCCTGGCGTTAAAGCGAGCGAATGTCTTGCGCCAATTTCATGTTTGAGGAGGGATATATTGTGCTAAAAGAAAGGCTTGAACAGGTAAAAGAACAGCAACCGCTGATTCATGCAATCACCAATTATGTTACAGTCAATGACTGTGCCAATGTATTACTAGCATGTGGTGCCTCCCCAATTATGGCGGATGACGAGGAGGAGGTTGCGGAAATAACCGCAATTTGCGGAGGTCTTACCCTAAATATTGGGACACTCAATAAACGTACCATTCCTGCGATGAAAAAGGCGGGAAGAAAGGCCAATGAATTGGGTCATCCCGTGGTATTAGATCCGGTTGGGGCAGGCGCCTCCACCCTTCGAACCCGCACCGCGCTCGAACTACTGGATCAGATTTCCTTTTCGGTGATTCGGGGAAATATTTCGGAAATTAAAACGTTATCTCAGGGTGATGGAACGACGCATGGTGTGGATGCCGCGGTCGAGGATGAAATTACAGAGGACAATCTTTTGCAGGCAGTTACTTTTGCAAAGGCCTTTGCAAAGAAAACAGGCGCAGTCATTGCGATAACAGGTGCTATTGATATTGTTGCGGATGAAAATAGGGCGTATGCCATTTTCAATGGAAATCCTTTGATGCGCAAGGTGACAGGAACAGGCTGCCAGTTATCGGTGCTGATTGCTGCTTTTGTTGCGGCAAATCAAGAGAAACGCTTAGAAGCGGTATTGGCGGCTGTATGCATGATGGGAGTCGCAGGAGAAAAGGCTTTCGAACGCCTGCAGGCATTCGAGGGAAATGCCTCCTATCGAGACTACATAATCGATGCGATTTGCAAAATGGAGGCAGACGAGCTTGAAAAGCGAGCGAAGTTTCAATGTGTGGAAGAGCTGATGGAAAGAAAGACAATGCGTCTTTATGCAGTTACTGACCGTGCATGGGTTGGAAGACAAACCCTTGTGGAGCAGGTGGAACAAGCGCTAAAGGGTGGAGCAAGCTGTATCCAGCTTCGGGAAAAGGAGCTTGACGAAGCTGCATTTTTAAAGGAAGCCATTGAGATGAAGCAGATATGTGAGCAATATAAGGTACCACTTATTATCAATGATAATGTTGAGATTGCATTAAAAAGTGGTGCTGACGGAGTACATATTGGACAACAGGATATGGATGCGTATGAGGTTCGTAAAAAAATAGGGGCGAATCGGATTCTTGGAGTTTCGACAAAGACGGTGGAACAAGCCATAGCGGCAAAGGAAGCAGGAGCCGATTACCTGGGTGTAGGAGCGGTTTTTCCTACTACAACAAAAAAGGATGCTAGTGTGGTATCCCTTGAGACCGTAAAACAAATTTGCAATGCAGTGGACTTGCCGGTGGTTGCAATTGGCGGTATCACGAAAAGCAATATCCGCATGCTTTCTGGAACTGGAGTGGATGGTGTTGCGCTCGTGTCCGCCATATTTGCGGCAAAGGACATAGAAGCAGAATGCCAAGAACTAGCCTTATTATCAGAAAAAATGGTGATGAAAAAATCCAATATCAAGGCAGTCTTAACAATCGCTGGAAGCGATTCGAGCGGAGGAGCAGGGATTCAGGCTGATATTAAGACAATGATGATGCAAGGTGTCTATGCAATGAGTGCAATCACGGCCTTGACAGCTCAAAATACAAAGGATGTGAGGGGAATTTTTGAGGTTTCGCCCGAGTTTTTGCAACAGCAAATGGATGCTGTGTTTGAAGATATTCGACCAGACGCGATAAAGATAGGCATGGTAGCATCAAAGGCACTGATTGAAAAAATCGCAGAAAGGCTCCATATTTTTCATGCGGAGCATATTGTTGTTGACCCGGTTATGGTAGCCACCAGCGGTTCTAGACTTATAAAGGAGGAGGCAATCGTAGCGTTAAAGGAGCGTCTGTTACCCTTAGCTGAGCTTGTGACACCAAACATTCCCGAAGCAGAAATTCTATCTAATATGCCAATTGGTACCGAAGCAGATATGGTGCTTGCAGCAAAGAAAATTTGGGAAAAATACGGCTGTGCTGTGCTTTTAAAGGGAGGGCACAGCGTGAGTGATGCGAATGACTTGCTTTATACCAAAGATGGTGCCAAATGGTTTTATGGAAAACGAATCCATAATCCAAATACACATGGAACGGGCTGTACGCTATCAAGTGCAATTGCTTCGAATCTGGCAAAGGGAGATCGGGTGGAGATCGCAGTGGAGAAGGCTAAAGAATACATTTCAGGTGCGCTAGCGGCTATGCTGAATTTAGGAGAAGGCAGTGGACCTATGAATCATGCGTTTCGCTTGCAAATAGAAGAGAAAAAGGAGGGAAAGTAGGATGGCACAAAGACGTACCTCGGTATTTGAAAATGGTTTGATCTGGTTTGGAGCAGGCGTTTCGATTGCAGAAATTCTGACGGGAACCTATTTAGCACCCCTTGGTTTTAAACGAGGATTATTTGCTATTGTGCTGGGGCATCTAATCGGGTGCTTCATCCTGTTTTTTGCGGGATGGATTGGAGGGAGAACCAGAAAGAGTGCGATGGAAACGGTAAAAATCAGCTTTGGGCAAAAGGGCTCCTTGCTATTTTCGATACTGAATATTTTGCAGCTCGTTGGATGGACGGCCATCATGATCTACGACGGATCCCTTGCCGCAAATGGTGTTTGGGGAATCGGCGCATGGATCTGGTGTCTTGTGATAGGCGGCCTAATTCTTCTTTGGATCTTCATTGGAATTGAAAATTTAGGCAAGGTGAATGCTGTTGCTATGACCGCGTTGTTTGCTTTAACGCTTCTTTTGAGTGGGGTCATATTTGGAACGAAGGGAGTGCTTGGTGCATCCTCCGATACCTTATCGTTTGGAGCTGCAGTGGAGCTTTCCGTAGCAATGCCATTATCCTGGCTTCCACTAATTAGTGATTATACAAGAGAGGCGAAGCATCCGACAAAGGCCAGTGCGGTCAGTGTTTTGGTGTATGGTCTAGTCAGTACCTGGATGTATGTGATTGGTATGGGGACCGCAATTGTTACGGGTGAGTCTGACATCATCCCAATCCTAGTAAAGGCTGGACTTGGGATAGCAGGACTTTTGATTATCGTATTTTCAACGGTTACAACGACCTTTTTGGATGCCTGGTCGGCCGGGATTTCGAGCGAGTCGGTATCCAAAGGATGCAAAGGAAAGTGGTTTGCAATTGCCGCAACGGTGCTTGGGGCGGCAGGTGCTATGTGGTTTCCTATGGATGATATTACGGGCTTTCTCTACTTAATAGGTTCCGTATTTGCCCCAATGATTGCAATTTTATTGACGGATTATTTTATCCTTAAGAAGGATTATAGTAAAAATAATGTTTCGATTCAAAACATTATTCTTTGGATCATTGGGTTTTTAATCTATCGCCTTCTTATGCAGCATGACATCATAATCGGAAATACGCTCCCAGACATCGCGATTACGATTGCACTTTGTCTCATTGCAAATGCAATCCATTTGTTCTATCATAAGGTAAGAAGAATGTAGTTGGGGGTTTGCCTGATGCTTAAAATTCGATGTGTGGTAGAACGCATTACTTATCAAAATCCAGAAAATGGATATACCGTCTTAAAAGGCAATGTAAGAGGCTATGAGGAACTGGTAACCATAGTGGGGAGCCTGTTGGACGCGAATGTAGGCTCTGTTTTGTTGATTGAGGGAAATTGGAAGCTGGATGCCAAGTACGGCAGACAGTTTATTGCAGAGAAGTGGGAAGAGACGATGCCTGCCACGATTTATGGGATTGAGAAATACTTGGGTAGTGGCTTGATTAAGGGGGTTGGTCCAAGGTTTGCTAAGCGGATTGTACAAAAATATGGAGTCGATACCCTTTCCATCCTAGAAGATAGCCCAGACCGCCTTCAAGAAGTGGATGGCATTGGGAAAAAGCGGGTACAAATGATAAAGGAAAGCTGGGAGCGACAAAAGGAAATTAAAAATGTCATGCTTTTTTTACAAGACCACGGAGTCAGCACCTCATATGCAGCAAAAATTTACAAGACCTATGGAAATGAAAGCATCGAAAAGGTAAAGCATAATCCGTTTTGTCTGGCGGATGATATCTGGGGAATTGGATTTCGAACCGCGGATGGCATCGCCAGAAAGCTAGGTTTTGGCATCGACTCTTATGTGCGTCTGCGAAGCGGAATTTTGTATACCTTAAGTCAGCTTGCAGACGAGGGGCACGTGTATGCAAAGAGGGATCAGCTTAGTAAAAAAGCGGAGGAGCTTTTGGAAGCCTCACAAGAGGCGGTAGAAAAAGCGCTTTTTCAAATGCTCCAAGACGGTGATTTGATTGAGGAGGAGGAAGCAATCTATCTTCCTCCCTTTTATTATGCAGAGCTTGGGGTTTCGAATAAGCTACTTAACCTCGCCATGCAGCCCGCGAAGGATCGGCTATGGGAACGCCTAGTAAAAGCAAGGCAGGAAACGGGAAATGAAGAGTTATCGATCAATGTTTCACACCTTGAAGAGACTCTAGGGATGCAGTACGATGAGGTGCAGGCAGAAGCCATACGTAAGGCAGCCCTTGCAAAGGTCATGATCCTGACGGGTGGGCCTGGCACGGGAAAAACAACGACCACTCAGGGAATCATAGCCGCATATCGTGCATATGGACTAAAGATTTTATTGGCGGCACCAACGGGAAGAGCAGCGAAGCGGATGACAGAGGCTACGGGGCTTGAGGCAAAGACCATTCATCGTCTGCTCGAATGCAAGCCTCCAGAGGGTTATCAAAGAAACGAGGAAAATCCGTTGGAGGCAGATGTACTCATTCTGGATGAGTGCTCCATGATTGATCTTATCCTAATGAATGCCCTATCAAAGGCAATACCACCGACCATGCGCCTGATTTTGGTTGGAGATATTGATCAGCTTCCTTCGGTAGGGGCTGGGAATGTGCTGCGTGACATGATGGAATCGGAGTGCTTTTTACTGGTTCGTCTAACGAAAATATTTCGTCAGGCACAAAGCAGCCGTATTGTCATGAATGCACATAAAATAAATGAAGGCAAGCTGCCAGATTTATCGAATGGAGCGGATACCGACTTTTTCTTTATCCAAAGGGAGGAGCCAGAGGAGGTAGTGGAGGAGGTTGTAAGACTGGTAAAGGATAAGCTTCCAAGCTACTATAAGACCGCCTCTTCCAACATTCAGGTGCTAACACCGATGCAGCGCGGCGCGGTAGGAGCCGTCAATTTAAATCTTTCCTTGCAAGAAGCGCTCAATCCGCAGGGGGAAGGACTACGGCGAAGCGGCTTTTTGTTTCGCAAAAAGGACAAGGTAATGCAGATTCGAAACAATTATGACAAAGAGGTCTTTAACGGTGATATCGGAGTAATTACCGCAGTCGATCTGGAGGATCGTTCCTTGCTTGTAGACTATGATGGAAGGGAAGTTTCATACGATATCAGCGAACTGGATGAGATTATACATGCCTATGCCACGACGATACATAAGGCACAGGGCTCGGAGTATCCCATTGTTGTCATGCCGCTTTTGATGAATCATTATGTGATGCTGCAGCGAAACCTGATATATACGGGCATTACGCGGGCAAAAAAAATATTGGTTATCGTCGGGACCCAAAAAGCATTGTCTTATGCCGTGCAGCATGTTACGGTGACTAAACGAAATTCCAGGTTAAAGGAAAGACTGAAAAAAGGAAGAGAGAACGAATAGAATGACAACATAATGATAACTAATGACAATCAAATAAAACTATTAGTTGACATAATATGTGCAAAGTGATATCGTAGAGCTAGTATGTGAGGGGGACCTTTTATGAAAAAAATAACCGTACAGGATATCGCAAGTGAACTGCATTTATCTAGAAATACCGTGACCAAGGCGTTAAATGGAGGAGCGGTTTCTTATGAAACGAAGCTTGCTATTTTGCAAAAAGCACAGGCTATGGGATACCCAAAAATGTCAACGCAGGCAAAAGAGCTGCTTTTGAAGGAAAAGCAAAGATACGTTGGACAATCCATTTTTGTTCTGATGCGGCACGAGGAATCCCCATTTTGGAATCATATTCTGATTGGCCTTGGTGAGGAACTAAACCAGTTAGGCTATCGGATGCAGGTAAGAATCGTGGAAGCGCAAGACCATGATGGAAGTGAGGCCATAAAAGCAATGGATGTCCATACGGCAGGTGTGGTATTTCTTTGTATTTTTTCTGAAATTTTCGTTAAAAACATCGTACAAACAGGCATACCGGTTGTTTTTTTTGATGGACCTCCAAGGATTGAAGCGTATTTACAATATGGAAATATCGTCTTAACAGAGGGAAAATATGCCATGTATCGGTTGGTAAGTAAGCAGATTCGGCAAAAAAAACAAATCGCTTTTATTGGAGATATTTCATATTCGAAGGAGCTATCGGATCGTTTCGAGGGATATAAAATGGCGCTAGAGGAAGCAAATATTCCACTGCAACCGGAGTTTCTGGCAATTTCTAATAGACCCGGACGCTTTTATTGCTACGAAGAGGTGGAAAACGCCTTATTTGATTTTCCCATGATGCCAGAGGTTTGTGTCTGTGCAAATGATGATATTGCAAAATATGTATATTTGAGTATTCAGAATAAACAGCCAGAAACGCTTAAATCTGTCATCATAACAGGCTTTGATAACAACATTGACCGTACCATAATCGGAACTTCAATCCCAACAGTTACCATACGAAAAGAAGAGGTAGGTAAGCGTATTGCGCGTGTTTTGCAAGATCAAATCATAGAACCAGAACAAAGCCATACCATAACAACGGTTGCAACCTATCTGGAGGAAGATCATTACTTGTATTGACAATAAAAAGATACTAACGCTATAATGATGAAAGCGTAAAACGTGTGTTATGCACTGTGATATAGGAAAAACCACGAAAGTTGGGGGGAAGAAAAGACAAAAATGGCAAAAACAGTTAAAATGTCAGATATTGCGGAATCGCTTCATATCAGTACCGTAACAGTTTCAAAAGCATTGGCGGGTAAGAAAGGCGTAAGTGAGGAGCTTAGGGAACGGATTCGGGCACTTGCAAAAGAGATGGGATACCAGCAGTCCTCTGATTTGCATGTGGGAGCGGAGAAACAAAGCTATAACATTGGTGTTCTGGTATCAGAGCGGTATTTGGAAAAGTTCACCTCTTTTTACTGGGAGCTCTATCAAAATATAGCGACACAAGCTTCAAAAAAGGAATGCTTTACATTATTTGAAGTCCTAACAATAGAGGATGAAAATCAATTGACGTATCCAAAGCTTTTGCAGGAAAAAAAGGTTGACGGCCTGATTTTAT
>JASKJZ010000088.1 GCA_030154385.1 Clostridiales bacterium | reverse complement strand
TGGTTTTCATTCAAAAAAGGAGCCACCAAATGCCAAAGTCTGAAAAAAGATGTCAAGAAATACGGGAAGAAATGAGAGGTAAAATTTTACGAGAATCTGCACTATATTTTGCTAGAAATGGATTTGCAAAAACCAAAATAAGTGATTTAGCAAAACAGCTTGGAATTGGACAGGGAACCATCTATGTTTATTTTAAATCAAAAGAAGAATTATATGAAGAAATCAAGCAGATGGCGAATAATGAGAAAGAGCAAGCTAAAATCAAAGCCTTAGCGTTACTTCCAATTTCAGCGAAAAAGAAAATTGAGATATTAGTGGATCAGATTTTAAAAAGCTTTGAGAAGGATGATATCTATGCGGCAAAGATTACCTTACATACACAATTAATGCTAGAAGAGAGTCAATACGATGCAGGGCAGTCCTTATATCAATCGGATTTATATCTTGATACCGCAAAAATACTGAAGCAGGGACAAAAAGAGGGTACTGTGATAGAGGGGGATGTCATGGAGCTAGTCGATTTTTTTTGGAGTGTAATTTATGTATATGCCTTGAAGAGCCAATTTTCGAAGCATTATAAGATGCTGAAAGCGATGGAGTTAAAGCGGATTTGGTTAACGGATGCCTGTTTGCAGGGGGAGGAGCCGTGAAACACGAGATAAAGACGGAGCGTTTGCACCTATTTACATCGAATGTATACATTTGTTTACAGGTAGACATCTTGGGAAAATTGGAACAGACGACGTTAGAGGAGGCAATTTGTCAAACAATAGAGAAAGTAGAGATTCTTCATCAAAAAGTTGAACAAAAGCCCCTTACTATAGTTACCCGAAAAGATTTCCCAAGACATAGTGCCATGTATTTTCATGAATGGATCTATTTAAAATCTTTAAATCGCAGATGGAAAAAACATAAGAAAGTCTATTCCATGCAAGAGTATAACCGGTTAATCAATCATTATAGCGTGATGGTTGCTTGTCCAGGGTGGATTAAAAGCGATTTGTTAGAGCTGACACGAAATGGTATACCAGTTGAATTCCCACACTTAGCACAGGCTTCTTCTGTCGTAAGAAAAGCAATCAAAGATGCAAAACGAGGAAGGGACGTTTCAGTATATGGGGCATTTGTGAACTGGGAGAGATTCCTGGCAAAAATTACGCCGCATCGTATTGTTATGAGAACCTGGATGCAGGGAATAAAAAAATACATTTAAATTAAAAAAAGTGGTTGACAAGAAACTAATAGTGTGTATAATTAACAGTGTTAGCAAAATAAGAAAGAAGGTGTCAGGATGGACTATAGGGAACTAGCAAAAGAATTTATGGAAATGATGCACCAGATGCACCGAAGCAAGGGACAGAAAAAAATAAATGATTCCATGCAAGGAGAAAGCTTTGTATTATTCTATATCTCCGAGCATGAAGGAAATGTAATTCCAAGTGATATCAGCAACGCAATGGAAATATCTTCTGCAAGGATTGCGGCTACACTCAATAGTCTGGAAAAAAAGGGATTTATCGAGCGTAAAATCGATGTGGAGGACCGAAGACGAATTTTGATTGAGTTAACCGAAGAGGGGAAAAAAGAAGCGAATAGGCACCAAGAAATGGTTATGCGTATCACAATTAATATGTTGGAGTATTTAGGCGAACAGGACGCAAAAGAGTTTGTTCGCATTATGAAAAAACTATCGAAGCATAGACAAAAGGAGTTTAACCCAGAAGAGTTTAAATAAAGAGCAGTCAAAAAAAGGTTTGACTGCTGATTTTAAACATAATACCTAATAGTATTAGTAGATAGCACTATTAAATAAAGGAGAATGATTATGATTACATTATTAAAACGAATGAAGCGATTCGAATGGATCCAGGTGTTTGCGAGTCTGATTTTTATCGTTGCGCAGGTTTGGCTTGATTTAAAGCTACCTGACTACATGTCGGAAATTACGGTTTATTCCCAGACACCTGGAAGTGAGATGTCGGATATATGGATAGCAGGGGCAAAAATGCTTCTTTGTGCACTCGCAAGTCTTGCATCTTCTATTGTGGTTGGCTTTTTTGCAGCGAGAATTGCAGCCTCCTTCTCGCAGCGATTACGGAGTCTTTTATTTACAAAGGTGGATTCGTTTTCTATGGAGGAAATCAACCGGTTTTCCACGGACAGCCTCATCACAAGATCCACAAATGATATTACCCAAATTCAGCAGCTGATTACGATGGGATTACAAATGTTGATTAAGGCACCGATTATGGTTGTTTGGGCATTGACGAAAATTTCTGGAAAAGGCTTTGAGTGGACCATGGCAACAGGAGTAGCAGTGGCAATCATGGTAGTCATAATAGCCTTAATTATGGTTTTTGTATTACCAAAATTCCAAAAAATGCAGGTATTGACGGATAATTTAAATCGTGTCACCAGAGAAAATTTAACCGGACTTCGTGTGGTAAGAGCTTATAATGCAGAGCATTATCAGGAAGAGAAGTTTGAAAAGGCAAACGATGATCTAACGGCGACACAATTATTTACGAATCGTGGCATGGCGGTTATGATGCCTATGATGTCTGGTTTGATGAGCGGACTTACCCTTGCCATCTATTGGATTGGTGCCTATTTGATCAATGGGGCGGAGGCAATGGATCGGTTGACGGTCTTTTCCAATATGGTTGTTTTTTCCTCTTATGCGATGCAAGTCATTATGTCCTTTATGATGTTAGTCATGATCTTTGTATTGCTCCCAAGAGCTTCTGTTTCGGCAAAACGTATTAACGAAGTATTGGAAACAAAGCCTACTATTTTAGATGGAGACAAAGTAGAAGGAATAAAGGGGATAGAAGGAGAAATTGAGTTCAAAAACGTAAGCTTTCGCTATCCGTGTGCTAATGACTATGTACTTGAAAATATTAGCTTTCAGGCAATAAAGGGGGAGACAGTTGCCTTTATTGGTTCAACCGGTAGTGGAAAGACTTCTCTGATTAGTTTGATTCCTCGTTTCTATGATGCTACCAAGGGCGAAGTTTTAGTGGATGGAAGAAAGGTAACCGAATATTCACAGGAAGCCCTTCATAATAAAATTGGTTATGTTCCGCAAAAAGCCGTGCTGTTTCGTGGTTCAGTCAGCAGTAACGTTAATTTTGGGGATAATGGAAGAAAGCCTGCCACAAATGAGGAAATCATGACAGCCGTAAAGATTGCACAGGGTGCGGAATTTGTCGAGCAGATGAGTGGACAATATCAAGCAGAAATCGCGCAGGGCGGAACCAATGTTTCGGGTGGTCAAAAGCAAAGACTTGCGATTGCGAGAGCGATTTGCAGAAAACCAGAAATTTATATTTTTGATGATAGTTTTTCAGCGCTTGATTACAAAACAGATCGAATCCTTCGCTCGACCTTAAAAAAAGAAACAGCTGGTATAACAAATATAATCGTTGCACAACGAATCGGAACGATTATGGATGCGGATCAAATCATTGTGCTGGAGGAAGGAAAGGTTGTTGGAAAAGGGACACATAAGGAATTATTAAAAAATTGCAGCGTATATCAAGAAATAGCAATGTCACAGCTTAGTGAAGAGGAACTGATATCATGAGTGAAACGAATAGACAAAATAAACCAATGGGTCCAATGGGCGGTGCAGATATGGGTGGTGCCGCCGAGAAGCCGAACGATTTTAAAAAGACGATGTCACAACTCATAACGTACTGCCAAAAATACTTACTAATCATTTTAATTGCCTTGGTTGCAGCGGCGGTTGGTACGATTTTGCAAATCATAGGTCCGGATAAATTGAAGGAGTTAACCAATGAGATTATGAAGGGCCTGCCCGCTATGATGGAAGGGAAACCAGTGATAGGCACCATTGATCTAACAGCTGTTTCAAAAATCGCCTGGGTATTGGTTGCCTTTTATGTAGGATCCTTCCTGCTTAATTATTTACAAAGCTTGATTATGGCAACGATCACACAGGTTATTTCAAAAAAAATGAGGTCTGATATATCACAGAAGGTGAATCGATTACCCCTACGATATTTTGATTCAACGAGTATCGGCGATGTGCTAAGTCGAGTGACCAATGACGTGGATGCGATTGGACAGACCTTGAATCAGAGTATTGGAACCATCATATCATCCGTTACAATGCTAGTAGGGTCATTGATTATGATGATTTACAATAGCTGGATCTTAGCGCTGACCGCAGTCGTTGCAAGCGTCTTAGGATTTGCGATTATGATGCTGATCCTAAACAAATCACAGCGTTATTTTCGAGAGCAGCAAGTGGAGCTTGGCCGCATTAACGGGCATATTGAGGAGGTTTATACCGGGCATAATGTGGTGAAGGTATACAATGGAAGCAAGCAGGCAAAGGAAGTATTCGAGACGAGCAATCAAAAACTGTATGACAGTGCATGGAAATCGCAATTCTTGTCAGGACTTATGATGCCGTTTATGAGCTTTATCGGAAACTTTGGTTATGTTGCAGTATGTGTTATTGGTGCAGCCCTTGCAATGAATGGAACGATTTCCTTTGGAGTTATCGTTGCTTTTATGATGTATATCCGCCTGTTCACCCAGCCTTTGTCACAGATTGCACAGGCTATGAATAATTTACAGCGAACCGCAGCAGCAAGTGAACGAGTGTTTGCCTTTTTGGAAGAGGAAGAGCTTCCAAATGAGGATGCAAAGGAAGTAAAGCTTGAGGCAGTCGAGGGTCATGTAAGCTTTGATAAGGTAGCGTTTGGATACTCGAAAGAAAAACGAATTATACATGATTTTTCCGCTGATATAATAGCAGGCCAAAAGGTCGCAATCGTTGGACCGACGGGGGCTGGAAAAACCACAATCGTAAATCTTTTAATGCGCTTTTACGAACTCGATGCTGGAGAAATTCGGATCGACGGGGTACCGATTCATGAGATGGCAAGAGAGGATGTTCATGCGCAGTTTAGCATGGTTTTGCAAGATACCTGGCTGTTTGAAGGTACGATACGAGAAAATATTGTCTACAGCAAGGAAGGAGTTTCTGATGAGGCAGTAATTCGTGCCTGCAAGACAGTAGGATTGCATCGCTACATTAAGACTCTGCCAAATGGATATGACACCATCTTAAATGACAAAGCAAGTCTATCCGAGGGGCAAAAGCAATTGATTACGATTGCACGGGCAATGATTCAGAATGCTCCTTTGTTAATCTTAGATGAAGCAACAAGCTCTGTTGATACACGTACGGAACGAATGGTGCAAGCTGCCATGGATCAGCTTACCGTTGGTAGAACCTCTTTTGTGATTGCGCATCGATTATCGACAATAAAAAACGCAGATCATATTCTCGTTATGAAGGATGGTGATATTATCGAAAGTGGAGCACATGAAGAATTGTTAGCAAAAAAAGGCTTCTATGCAGATTTATATAATAGCCAATTTGAAGCGGCTTAAAGAAAAAGAAAGATTTACTTTGATTTTATGAAATAGGATGTTAAAATAAATATATACCATAGATTAAGTTCACATATAGGAGTATGTGAACTTAATTTTGTAAAAAAGGTTGATAATAGGGAGAAGGATAATATGTGGATACTATTTGGATTTGGATCCGCCTTTTTTGCTGGCATTACGTCGATTTTAGCAAAATATGGTTTGGAAGATGTTGATTCTCGAGTCGCAACAGCCTTACGGACAGTCATTATTCTTTTGTTTTCCTGGCTCCTTGTTTTTGTGACCGGCAGCGCAGCAACACTTGGAGAGATTGGACAAAGGACTTGGATTTTTCTTATATTATCTGGATTTGCAACCGGGGGATCTTGGTTATGTTATTTTCGAGCCCTTCAAATTGGTGATGTGAATAAGGTTACACCGATTGATAAATCAAGCACTGTCCTTACGATGCTGTTAGCTATGATTTTTTTGCAGGAAAGTGTTACTATTTTTAAAATATTTGCGATGATTTTGATTGGGCTTGGTACCTTCTTGATGATTCAAAGAAAAGAAGGGAAGCTTGAAAATCAATTGGATGTCAGGGAAGAAAAAAGTATGAGGCGTTCATATGAGTGGATGATTGCGGCATTTGGTTCGACTATTTTTGCAAGCCTTACTTCCATTCTGGGGAAAATAGGAATCGAAGGAGTGAATTCTACGTTAGGTACTGCGATACGGACGGTTGTTGTACTACTTATGGCGTGGATTGTCGTTTTTTTCTCCGGAAAACAAGCGACGATAAAAGCGATTCAAAAACGAAACTGGTGGTATCTTATGTTATCTGGGATCGCCACAGGCGCATCCTGGTTATGTTATTACCGAGCCTTGCAGCTAGGGGATGCGAGTGTGGTTGTTCCAATTGATAAATTAAGTATTTTAATAACCATTGCTTTTTCCTATCTTATTTTAAAAGAGTCTTTGCCAAAAAGAGCCATCCTTGGTCTTGTGGGGATTGTTGCAGGAACGCTTTTATTGCTTATTTAGAACCTGCTGTTAACATCATTTATATTAGGAGATATGAGGAGAAAATCAATGAATCGATTAAAAGGGTTTAAAAGAATTGCTACTGCCATATTTATTTTATGTGTGTCTTTTCTTGTCGTGGCTTGTGCAAAGAAGCCAGACGTTGGTGTTAGCAAGGAAGATATGGTGCAGGACGAACCAATAAATACACCTTGGGCGTCCGTAAGTCCCTCTCCCTCTCCAGCTATTATTGAGGAGGAAAATCATGAGGGACAGGCAAGAAGCAAATTAACGGGACTTTGGGTGGAGGAAGAGGTTGCAAATCGCAGACCAGTGGCTCTTATGATTAATAATATATCCTTTGCGAGTCCACAGTCTGGAATCGGAGAGGCTTCCATTATTTACGAAGCAGTGGTAGAAGGTGGTATCACCCGTATGATGGCTATTTTTGAAGAGATAACCAGAGACCGTCTGGGATCTGTTCGAAGTGCAAGGCATTATTTTGTAAGTGTAGCAGATGAATACGATGCCATTTACGCTCATTTTGGACAAACAAAGTATGCGACCAATAAGATCAAGGAACTAAAGGTAGATAATCTGAGTGGGCTTGAGGCAATTGGCGCTACCGTTTATTATCGTGATGCATCCATTAAAGCGCCTCATAATGCCTTTGCCAGTGCAAAGGGAATCCAAGCGGGAATTGAAAAGAAGGGATATCGGACTACACTGCGAGAAGGATTCAACAATCACTTTGTTTTCTTTGATAAAGATACCGATCTCGTAGATGGAACATCTGCTTCAAAGCAAGTCGTTCTTGGCTTTTCTGGTTATACCACACCGTATTTTACCTATGATGCAAATAACAAGCAATATTACCGTTTTCAATTTAATAAACCTCATATCGACCGAGTAACGGGTGAGCAGCTATGTTTTAAAAATCTGATCATTCAATATGTTTCCTATTGGACAATTGATAAAAAGAATGGATATCAATCAATGGATATAGAGGACTCAAAGGGGGAAGGACTTTATATTACGAATGGAAAAGCGATTGCTATTACCTGGGATAAAAAGGAAGCAACCAAAGAAATGCATTACTATGATGAAGAAGGAAAGCTTCTTACGATTAATCCGGGGAAAACCTATATTGCACTCTATCCAGATAATCGAAAAAAGGAATTGATACTAGAATAAAAAGATAAAAGGAGAGTTAATGCACAAGCATACTCTCTTTTTTGTGCAGTATACAAAAGATAATTAATAATGAAGTATAAATTGACAAATAAACATGATAAATGTAATATATGTATTAAATAACTATAGATGAAGTTGAAACACATGAAAAGAAGATGATAATGCATGAATACATATTATGTGGCGCTTGGTGCTTCGGCCGGAGGCTTGGAAGCAATCACGAGATTTTTTCAAACAATGCCATCGGATACCGGCTGCATCTTTTTTATCATCCAGCATCTATCGCCGGACTATAAAAGCCTGATGAATGAACTTTTGCAAAATGATACGGATATGCAAATTGAAACGATGTCGGATGGTATGCCGCTTCTACCAAATCATATTTATATTGCACCGCCTCGAAAGTTGATTTCTCTATCACAAGGCTGTGTAAGGATGCAAGAGATCAAAGAAAATAAAAATATTCCACATTCCATTGATTATTTTTTTCATTCGTTGGCAAGGGAATATGGAAAACAAGCGATTGGGATTGTGTTGTCGGGAACTGGAAACGATGGAGCATCGGGTATTGTTACAATGAAGCAGGCCGGTGCGAGAACGATTGCACAGCAGACTCATTCAGCCGCATTTGATGCAATGCCACGACATGCAATCGCAACAGGCTGTGTAGATTGGATATTATCACCAGAAGAAATGGCAAGTGAAATCTTAACCTATACGCTGTACCCAAATGACTATCAAAAAATCAGTATGCTCCTATTAGAGTATTCAGATATTGACTTTCGAAAATACAAAGAAAATACGCTAAAGAGACGAATTGAACGCAGGATGGAAATTACAGAATGCAAGACGACTAACGATTATTGGAAGCAATTAATCGATTCGGAGTACGAAAAAAAAGCACTTTTAAAAGAATTACTCATTGGGGTTACGGATTTTTTCCGAGACAAAGAAGCATATGATAGTCTTGTACAGTCTGTCAT
>JASKJZ010000087.1 GCA_030154385.1 Clostridiales bacterium | reverse complement strand
TTTGCTAAAGCCGGCATAAGAAGCAACTTCTTCTAATGTAAGTTCTTCGGTGCAATGCTCGTTGATATAGCTGCAGATGGACATAAATTTTTCAGTATATTCTTTTTGTTTGATGTTTCCTTCATCGAGTAAGGTGATGTTTTCGGTGTGGGTACGCCCTAATAGGGCAAAAATTTCTAATAAGCGCGCATAAATCATGCTCTCAGTAAGCGGTGCATCTTGCAGGTATTCTTCCATGATTTCAAGCAGGAATTTCTTTAATTTTTCGTGGACACCCATAAATTCTTCTGGGGTAACAAGAAAGGTGGGATTTAGCAAGGAAAGCACGGACTCCAGCTCTTTAATTTCATACAGCATGGGAAGTTCTGCTTGAAAAATAATTCGTTTTCCAACTTTTGGCGCTTTCAAACTGTGAATGACACCTGGACAAATAAAAATAATATCGTCGGGACGAAGTTCAAAAATATGGGTATTATATAGAACAGAATAAATACTTTCTAAGGGCATAATGATTTCCATGGGAGTATGCCAGTGTGCGGGATAATTTTCAGCTTCGTCATTTACATAAAGGCGAATGTTCGTATTTTCTTTATAATTTACGGTTTCATGGATGCCTTTTAGATTTTCAATCATGAGAAAACTCCTTTTGTATAAATGATATTCAATAATTGCTTTTGTATTTCTTAATATTATAAGCTTACCTGTGGAAAAACACAAGAAAAAACCGAAACTAATGAGAGATTTATGGAATTAAATGGTCAAAATATACAAATAAAAATGCAAATTATTGAAATAAATAAAATATATATGTAAAATATAAAAAACACAATCGCAATAATTAGTAGTTAAGAGGCAATAATTTTGAAGAAAGGAAAGTAACCTTTGTGATAAAGTCAATGTATCAAGTAAATGTCAATTTCGATTGGCGGAGTTCTTAAGGAGGAAAGGTATGAAAAAAAGATTTATTTCAGGGTTATTGGTAGCTGGAATGGTAGTAAGTCTACTTTCGGGATGTGGAGTTTCGACAGATACGGGATCTTCAAGCGATGAAGGAACGAAGGAAACTACTTCTACTGAAAGCACCACAACGACAGAGGCAACTGGGGAAGAAGAGCAGATTACCTGGATGTTTTGGGATGATTTGAATGCAACGGAAGATTTAATCAGTAAAGGTTATAAAGATGTAATCGATCGTTTCAATGAACAGTACAAAGGGAAATATTATTGTAACGTTATTACTACAAATCTAGAAGAATATGATACAAAGCTAAATGCCTTGATTTCTGCGGGACAGACTCCAGATGTATTTATCTGTAATCCGGGTCCAAACTTGACACAGTATGTGGATGCTGGAGTGGCAGCAGATTTAACGGATATTTTAAATAACCAGGAAAAAGATTGGTATGCAAGCTTTAATGATGGTATTTTTGAACGTATCACATACGATGGAAAGATTATGGCAGTGCCTACTAACTTTGCAGCCGCTTGTGTATACTATAATACCGAAATTTTTGAAAAGGCGGGTGTACAGCCTCCAAAAACCTATGATGAGTTGATTGATGTATGTAAAAAGATTCAAGATGCAGGCTTTACACCAATTTCTTGTTCTGCTGGAACCACATGGTGCTTATCTATGATTGCAGGATATCTGTGTGACCGTGAAGGTGGACCAGATAATTTAGCTGGTGTTAATGCAGGAACTCTTGATTGGACGAGTCAAACCTTTATTGATGCCGGTAATAAATTAGCAGAGCTATCAAAATATTTCCAAGAAACCGCAGCAGGTGACTCCAATGATCAGGCAACGGCAAACTTCTATAATGGAGATGCAGCCATGTTAGTACAAGGATCTTGGGTTATTGCACAGATTAATGGAAATAATCCAGAGTTTGAAGATAAATGTGGTGTGTTCCAGTTCCCCGCTATTGATGGAGGAGCAGATCCGAACCGTATGATCGTAAAGACGGATAATTTAGTGCTTAGCTCGACTACAAAGCATCAAGAAGCAGCACTTGCGCTTATGAAAATGTTTACCGATGAAACTGCACAAAAGTATACGGCAGAAGTAGCAGGAAAGATTCCAGTAACAAAAGTAGACATTGATTATAACAAGGCACCAAAGCAGTTCTCCTACATCAATGATATTTTGAAAAATGTAACGGGTACCCTTGGTTTCTACAATGAGTCCTTAGCAAGTGTAGAAGCTGGTGATGTATTTGATAACGCAATGGTTGATATTTTCCTAGGTAATGCGACCAGCGAAGAAGCATTCCAGAAGGTACAAGATTTTTATGAAGATAATGTTTGGGGTAAATAATTCATAGGAATTTAAGGGGTATACGAAGGGATAATGATTCGTATACCCTTCTTATGACAAGAATTCCAATACGATATAAGGAGGACAATATGAATAAGATATTGGAGAATAAAAAAGCAATTGTAGTGTTTGTTGCACCTGCATTTCTTCTTTTTACCTTAATTTTGTTTGTTCCGATCATTCAAGTAATCTATTACTCCTTGTGTGATTATTCGGGACTAACCAAACCAGAATTTGCAGGACTTAAAAATTATATATCCTTATTTACCAAGGATGACACGATGAAAACAGCCTTAAAAAATTCAATTTTCTTTATGATTTTTTCGGCCGTATCGCAGCAAGTGGTAGGCTTAGTTCTGGCTGTATTGTTAACAAACATTAAGAGAGGAAGAAATTTATTCAAAAATATCTACTATCTTCCTTCCGTACTGTC
Organism: Clostridiales bacterium; assembly: GCA_030154385.1. Next base: position 5,878 of record JASKJZ010000087.1, on the reverse strand, counting down.
TTCTGCAGCGCTTGGTTTATTATGGGCATTTATGTTTAACCCTAAAATTGGAATTAACCAACTATTAAGTACAATTGGAATCAAGGGACCGAACTGGCTCTTTGCAACAAGTGGATTTATTACGCTTCCGATGTGGGTCATTGGATTTGTTGCACTATGGCAGTATGTCGGACAGACCATGATGCTTTATATGGCGCAGATCAGTGGAATATCAAAGGACATATATGAGGCTTCCTATATTGATGGAGCGTCTAAAAGACAGACGTTTCGACATATTACCTTGCCACTTATCAAACCGATGATGGTAACCTCGCTTTCTCTTAACTGTATCGGTTCTCTTAAGTTTTTTGACTTGATTTATAACATGACACAAGGCGGTCCAAACCATACCACCGAGGTTCTGGCAACGCATTTATATGATCAAGGCTTTAAATATTTTAAATATGGCTATGCAAGTGCCATTTCTATGGTACTACTCGTTTTGTGCCTAATTGTAACCGTAATGATTAACAAGCTTATCAAAGTAGAAACGTATGAAGCGTAGGAGGTGGCATAATGAACAAACATAAGATTGAAAATCGTAACAAACCAGTCGCTCCTATTATGGCGGTGATCTATGTTTTGCTGGTTGCATTAGCGTTGGTGTATTTGCTGCCACTGTTATGGATGCTTTCGGTTTCTTTAAAGACAAATCGGGAAGTACTCTCCTCGCCGTTTTCCTTGCCGACTATTTTACAGATTGGAAACTATATTTTTGCGTGGACGAGTGGAAAGCTTGGAGTGGCAACGCTCAACTCGGTCATAGTCTGTGGCATTGCATTACTGGTAAGCTTGTTTATTGGTGCAATGGCTGCCTTTGCAATTGCGCGGATGAAATGGAAGCTCTCGACGATTACAATGCAGTATTTCCTGGTCGGAATGATGGTTCCGGTACATTGTGTTTTAATACCTTTATTTGTTCGTTTTTCCAAATGGCATTTAACGGATTCTCTCGTAGGGCTTATTATTCCTTATATAACTTTTTCCTTGCCAATGACCGTGTTTTTATTGGTTGGATTTTTTAAGAGCATGCCAAAAGAAATGTTTGAAGCTGCCTGTATTGATGGGTGTTCCATCTATGGATGTTTTGGTCGGATTGCACTTCCGCTTGCAAGAGTAGGAATGTTTGTTGCGGGTCTTATGACCTTTGTAGGAAATTGGAATGAACTCCTTCTTGCGATGGTGTTTATATCCGACCCGGCAAAGAAGACACTTCCAGTAACCTTGACCTATTTTGTAGGACCTTACGCAACAAATTATGTACAGATGTTTGCGGCTATTATTATCGCAATTGCACCTACCATTGTTGTGTATTGTATTTTTAGTAATCAGATTGTAGACGGACTTACAACAGGAGCAGTAAAAGGATGAGAATCCTGATTTGATTGGAGGACAAACGTGAGACGGGAAGAAGCAAGACAAAAGGCAGAAAAATTAGTGGATAAAATGACAGTGGAGGAAAGGGCAAGCCAACTCCGCTATGATGCTCCGCCAATTCGAAGGCTTGGGATACCAGCATACAACTGGTGGAATGAAGCGTTGCATGGTGTTGCAAGAGCAGGTGTAGCGACCAGTTTTCCGCAGGCAATTGGACTAGCGGCAACCTTTGATGAAAATTTGATTCAACAAATTGCAGAAGCAGTCGCCGAAGAAGGGCGCGCAAAATATAATGCCTTTACCAAGGAGGAGGATCGTGACATTTATAAGGGACTTACCTTTTGGTCGCCGAATGTCAATATCTTTCGTGATCCGCGTTGGGGAAGAGGGCAGGAAACGTATGGAGAAGATCCGTACCTTAGCGGTCGCCTTGGGGTAGCATTTGTAAAAGGACTCCAAGGTGAAGGAGAAACAATGAAAGCAGCAGCCTGCGTGAAGCATTTTGCGGTTCATTCTGGCCCAGAGGCGATTCGGCATGAGTTTGATGCCAAAGTTTCCAAAAAGGATTTATGGGAAACTTACCTTCCTGCTTTTGAAGCAGTTGTAAAGGAATCAAAGGTAGAAGCAGTCATGGGGGCTTATAATCGGACAAATGGAGAACCGTGTTGTGCAAGCGAGACGCTGATGCAGGATATTTTGCGTGGAAAATGGGGATTTGATGGTCATTACGTATCGGATTGCTGGGCAATCCGTGATTTTCATGAACATCATATGGTAAGTCCAGATGCCAAGACCTCAGCAGCGATGGCATTAAATGCAGGCTGTGACCTAAATTGCGGAAACACGTATCTGCATATCTTGAATGCTTATAAAAATGGTTTGGTGACCGAAGAGGCAATTACAAAGGCATGTGTCCGTCTTTATACCACCCGATATTTACTGGGACTTTTTGATGGAAGTGAGTATGATGCGATCCCATATGAAAAAGTTGAATGCAGGGAGCATCTGGAGCTTTCCGAACAAGCAGCGATAAAAAGTATGGTGTTGCTTAAAAACAACGGACTTCTTCCGTTGGATAAAACTAAAATTAAAACAATAGGTGTCATTGGGCCAAATGCAAATAGTCGTGCGGCGCTGATTGGAAATTATCATGGCACTTCCTCTGAATATATTACGATGGTAGAGGGAATTATGGAGCAAGCAGGTACGGATATACGTGTATTGTATTCCGAAGGCTGTGATTTATCGAAGAGCAAGACGGAAACGTTGGCAATGGAGTATGACCGATTATCAGAAGCCTCTATCGTTGCCAAGCAAAGTGATGTTGTAATTCTTTGCGTTGGACTGGATGAATTTTTGGAAGGCGAAGAAGGGGATGAGGGTAATCAGTATGCCTCAGGAGACAAAGAAGACTTGTTACTTCCTTTGTCCCAGAGAAAGCTGATGGAGACGGTTGCTGCAACTGGTACACCAGTAGTGCTTTGTATGATGGCAGGAAGTGATTTGGATCTTAGCTTTGCCGAGCAGCATTTTGATGCCATTATGCAGTTATGGTACCCAGGAGCAAGAGGTGGAAGAGCACTTGCCAAGCTACTATTTGGAGAGGCTTCCCCAAGTGGAAAGCTTTGTATTACACTATATGATCCCGAGCAGACATTGCCAGATTTTACCGATTATGCGATGAAAAACCGAACCTATCGTTATATAGAAGGAAAAGCACAGTTTCCTTTTGGCTTTGGCTTGACCTATGGAAGTGCTAAAATGCTTACGGCTTCTCTGGATTTGGATAAAAATCTTGTCACAGCGAGTCTTTGTAATGCGTCTGAGATAGCAATTGAAGAAGTAGTTCAAGTTTATATTAAAAATATGGACTCTCCCTTTGCAACGAAAAATCCTAGACTTTGTGGCTTTAAAAGGGTCACTTTGTCAGCAAAGGAGGAGGCTGCAATTGAGATTCGATTAGATAAACATGCATTTTTTGTGGTGAATGAAGAGGGCGAATACATACTGGATGGAAATCGGTTTGAGGTATTTGTCGGATTTAGCCAGCCAGATGAGAGAAGCGTGGAATTGATGCAAATGGAGCCGATGCGTCTCGAAATAAATATATAGAATCTAAGGCGGAAGAACAATAGAGTCTTCCGCTTTTTTCTTGTTTTAAAAAAGAAAATGTGGAAGCAGAAGTTCTATTTTCTATCAGAGGTTTTTTGTATATGAATTTAAAATCAATAGAATGTATTTTTTTGTGAGTGAAAATCTTACATATACCGAAGTATATAATAAAGCGTATTTTGAATGGTTTTAGGATTGTGGGGTAAAATACCTTTTGGTCCCAACATCATTTCAATTAAATTATGAATAGAAAATAGGTGGAAAGAAGATGAAGGAAGAAGAACTTGTTCGGGTTTTGCTGGAAGATCCGGAAGAGGGAGTAAAAGAAGCGATTGATAAATATGGAGATACGGTCTACTGGATTATTACAAAAATTTTAGGAAACTCAAACCAAATGGATATAGAAGAATGTGTTTCAGATGTTTTTGCACGTCTTTGGCGTGGAATTTCACGTTTTGAAGCGGAAAGAGGGGTGTCTCTTTCGAGCTATATTTATGGAATTACAAGACACGTTGCCTTGGATTTCAAACGAGCTAGGAAAGAGCTGGAAGAGATTCCGTTGGAAGAGAACGAGGTGTCATTTTTGATTGACTATGAAGATCAATTTACAAAAAAGCAAAATAATAGAAAGATACAACAGGTTATAGATGAGCTTTCAGAACCGATGCGGGATATTTTTATTTATCGGTACTATTTTCGTTATTCGATAAAGGATATTGCATGCAAACTTCACTTAAAACCCAAAAAGGTTGAAAACATATTATATCGTGGCAAAGATATTATAAAAGAGCGATTGTTGAAAGAAGGTGTTATTCTATGAGACATATGGATGAGGTTATGGAAGAATACAACATAGAAGGATTTAAAAGTGACAATACCGATGAGATTTTGTTGACAAAGGAACAAAAGATAAGAATTTTGGAAGAAACAAGAAGAAAGGTTGCGTTTGAGAAGAAGGATAGTAAAGAGGAAAAAATTGATATAGTTGCTCCAAAAAGACGTGGGAGGATTCGAATTATTGGTTTAGTAGCAATGGTAGCGATTTTTATTATGATGTCAGGAATGGTCATGGCGTCGATGAATGGTAGTTCAATTTTTGAACATTTGCTTAACGGACAGAACAAGAAGAGCAGGGATACTATTGAGCAAATGTCGACCATAATTGGACAAGAAAAAAGAGTGGGGGAATATAGTGTGACTCTGACGGAGTGCCTAAGCGATGATAATGAAGTTTATATGTTGTTTGTGGTAAAAGCCCCAAAGAATGTTTCGCTTAGTAGAAACCAGTACTTATTTGGAAGAGAGGAGATTTTCGTAGAAGGCGGGGGTGCTATGGGTTATTATCCAATGATGGTGCAAGATGAAGACCCAAACGATAATCAGATAACTATTATGTACTCGATGGAAAATCACAACGGAATTACTGGAAAAACAATTAGTATCCGATTACATGACTTGGTTTTCTATAATGAAGAAGGAAACGCTCAAACGGTTGCAAAAGGTCTATGGGAATTTTCTTTTCAACTAAAAAAGAACCTTAAGACGAAAACATATCTCATGTTCAAGAAACTGCGTATAGATGATAAAAATTATTACATCACTTCGGTTAAGCTTTCACCAATTTCACTTAATTTAACGATTACACAAAGTCCGACCAATATTTTTCGATCGGGATATCTAGATACCTCTAAATTAATGGGAGAATTTGAAATTTTGCTAAAGAATGGGGAAAAGATATCTTGCGACAGTAGTGGGGCGGGAACCAAAGCCTTTGGTTACGGGGTACACTTTCAGTTTTCCCGAATTGTCGATTTAGATCAAATCGAAGAAATTATGTATCAGGGTATAAAGCTTCGATAGTCGTACTGTTTAACCCTTAACCCTTGGTAAATGTTGTGGGAAATGTGATGATACCAATGGATTGCGCCGCACGATGTGCTCTTGCAATCCAAAAACATTCAAAATCCGCCCGAACAGGCTACTTTCTCATGTTTTTTACGGATCTAAAAGTAGTGCTTTCCTGCGTAAATACAGGACGCGCGATCTTTTTGTGCTTGGTATCATCATTTTTTTGAAAAAAGGTGTTGACTTTTGTTTGCAGGCGTTATATACTATTCAACGTTGCACCGCTTCTAAAACAGGAAACGGGCTGCTCACGAAAGACGAAGAGCAGATTCGCAAAAAAAGAAATTTAAAAAAGTTGTTGACAAACAGAAAGTCTTATGATAAGATATAAAAGTTGTCAGAAACGACAAAGAACCTTGATAACTGAACAGTGAAACAACCTTGAAAATTCTAAAAAAGAATTTCAAATTCGAAAGAATTGCGAAGGTTTCTTATAATAAGAAAC
>JASKJZ010000086.1 GCA_030154385.1 Clostridiales bacterium | reverse complement strand
TAGCCGAAGGATATGACTACGAAATCATTGAAAAAATAAATCATCCATTTGACGATTACACCCTTCTTGCTACCCTAAAAGCAGATGGCGAAATTGAAAAAACACTGATTGGAAGCGTGGTAGAATCTCTTGTATTAGATCCCGAATATAGCGCAGATTTTACTCGCCTAAAAGAAATTTTTTCAAATCCATCGCTTCAGATGGCAAGCTTTACGATTACGGAAAAAGGATATAGCCTTAAGGATGGCAAAAATGAATGGCTTCCTTTAGTAGCCGATGACTTGGCGCATGGCCCTTCTCGTCCCAAAAGCTATATCGGAAAAGTCGCAGCCCTTGTCTATCAGCGTTTTCTTGCCAAAAAGCTTCCCATTGCAATGGTAAGTATGGATAATTGCTCCCATAATGGAGATAAGTTATATGCTGCCATTTCTTCCTTTGCCTTTGCATGGGCAGATCGGGGTCTTGTGGAAGCTGACTTTACCGACTACGTTACCGATTCTAAGAAAGTCTCCTTCCCTTGGACGATGATTGATAAAATCACTCCCCGTCCTGACAAAAAGGTTGAAGAACTTCTAATAAAGGATGGCCTGACTAATATTTCTCCAATTATTACGACAAAAAATACATACGTGGCTCCTTTTGTAAATGCAGAAGAATGCCAATACCTTGTCATCGAAGATAATTTCCCAAATGGAAGACCTCCACTCGAAAAAGGCGGCATCCTCTTTACCCAAAGAGAAACCGTCGATAAAGTAGAAAAAATGAAGGTCTGCACCTGCCTAAATCCGCTCCATACCGCCCTTGCTGTATTTGGATGCCTCCTATCCTATGACCTGATTGCAAAGGAAATGGAGGATGCCGACTTGGTGAGCTTAGTCGAGCGTATTGGATATCAGGAAGGACTTCCTGTCGTGGTAGACCCCGGTATTTTAAATCCAAAGGAATTTTTGGATACCGTTCTTCGGGTACGGATTCCAAATCCATTCATGCCAGATACCCCGCAGCGAATTGCTACGGATACCTCCCAGAAGCTTGCCATTCGTTTTGGCGAGACCATAAAGGCTTACCAGGCCTCCAAAACCCTAGACGTGAACACATTAACTGCAATCCCCCTTGTATTTGCAGGATGGCTTCGCTATTTGATGGGAATCGACGACAATGGGAATGCCTTTTCCCTTAGCCCCGATCCACTTCTTGACAGCCTGCGCCCAGTATTCGCTGACATTTCACTGGGAGACCAGGTAGAGGCATTGGAAGTTCTTGCGCCTATTTTAACAAATCCCGCTATCTTTGGTGTGGATCTTGTTTCCATGAACCTGGCTCCTTTGGTATGCCATTATTTTGAAGAAATGATTCAGGCACCTGGCGCAGTCCGACGTACACTAAAAAAAGCAAGAGAGGAAGGATATCAACATGCAGCCATTCATTCATGATGACTTTTTATTGACCAATCATACCGCAAAGAAGCTTTATCACGAGCATGCCGCTTCCATGCCAATCTTTGACTTCCATAATCATTTAAGTCCAAAAGAAATTTATGAAAATAAATGCTATGAAACCCTGACCGATGTATGGCTTCGAGGTGATCACTACAAATGGAGAGCCATGCGTGCTTTTGGCGTACCAGAGGATTTGATCACTGGTAGCCAAAGTGACCCTTACGAAGCATTCCTTGCCTGGGCAGATACTATACAACATGCGATAGGAAATCCCCTTTATCACTGGACACATCTGGAGCTGAAACGTTATTTTGACATTGATGAGACTCTAAGCAAAGAAACAGCGCCCAAAATATGGGCGCTATGCAATGAGAAGCTTCGAACCCCCGCTTACTCAGTGCAAAATCTTTTGTTGCGGCAAAATGTCAAGATCCTATGCACCACCGACGATCCAGCCGATGATCTTTTTTATCATAAAAAATTAAAGGAAGAAGGGTTTGCGATTTTAGTACTCCCGACCTTTCGTCTGGAGCGTGCCCTGCGCATCGAAAAAGAGGATTATTTATCTTATCTTTCCAAGCTAAGCAATCGCCCTCTTGCCTGTATAGACGATTTGTTAACGGCCTTAAAGGAACGACTGGCTTATTTTATCGAAGCGGGCTGTCGTATCAGTGATCATAGTCTGGAGGATACCTTTTATGTTCCAACTTCTTATGAAAAGGCAAATGAAGTCTTTCAAAAGCGTCTGAATGGTGACCTTCCCACGGCTTTGGAATGCGCTCTTTTTAAAAGCTTTGTTTTACAAGAGCAGGGTAAGGAATATGCTAAGCATAATATCGTCATGCAGCTTCATATCGGGGCACTTAGAAACAATGCAAGCCGCATGTATAAAGCACTAGGAGCGGATACGGGGTTTGACAGTCAAAATGATTTTACCTATGCCCCACAGCTGTCTGGACTTTTGAATGCCATGGATCAAGACGATGCACTGCCAAAGACCATCCTTTATTACTTAAATCCAAAGGATGCCGATATGCTCGCCTCCATGGCAGGCAACTTCCAGGGCAATTCCCTTTCAATAAAAGGAAAGGTTCAGCTTGGAAGTGCCTGGTGGCTCTGCGACCATAAGCGTGGAATGGAGCATCAAATGGAAGTTCTGGCAAACAGCGGCCTATTATCTACCTTTATTGGTATGCTGACGGATTCTCGCAGCTTCCTCTCCTATTCCAGACATGAATATTTCCGCCGCATTCTCTGCAATAAAATTGGTACATGGGTTGAAAACGGAGAATATCCTAGCGACATGGCGTTCCTTGGAAAAATGGTAGAAAGCATTTGCTATACCAATGCCGTCGACTATATGCTATAATAAGCAAAAACCCCCAGGAGGTGTCGTATGTCAGAGCACAAACAAGCACAGGCTATTTATATTTCCCATGGAGGAGGTCCTCTTCCGCTCCTTCATGATCCTTCTCATGAGAAAATGATCACTTTTATGAAACAGCTGCCGCGTCGTCTTCGTCGTCCTGAGGCAATTATTGTAATCAGCGCCCATTGGGAAGAGGATGTTGTCACGGTACAAAGTGGCGAAACCCCTGCTATGTATTATGATTATTATGGCTTCCCAAAAGAAACCTATGAAGTTCGCTATCTTGCAAAGGGTGATCCCTCTTTGGCAAAAAAGGTCTCTTCTATTTTAGCAGAGGCTGGGATTCCAAACGCCAGTGATTCTGGCAGAGGCTTTGACCATGGATTGTTCATCCCCCTGATGCTGATGTATCCAGAGGCTGATATTCCTTGTTTCCAGATTTCCTTATTGCATAACCTAGACTCTGCGGCTCATCTTGCACTCGGAAAGGCTCTTCGCCCCCTTTTGCAGGAAAACATTTTACTGATTGGCTCTGGTTTTTCCTTTCATAACCTTTCCTCTTTTACGATGCAAGAGGAACAAGACGACAAAAACGATGCCTTCCAGGAATGGTTAAAGGAGGCCTGCGCCTCCTCTTACTCAGAAACCGAACGTGAACAGGCACTCCTTCACTGGAACAAGGCTCCCTATGCCTCCTATTGTCATCCTAGAGTCGAGCATCTGCTTCCGCTCCATGTCTGTGCTGGTTTTGCAAATGATAATGCTGAAGTGATTTTTGATGATTACATCGCAGGAAAACGCTCTCTTGCCTTTTTATGGTAGCTTGGTAATTGGTGTCCAGACCTGCATTTCATTTTCACCACGGTTTGCCCATACATAATAAGGAACATAGTGGAGGGTAACTGCTTGTGAGGGTTGTTCTTTTATGACCTGATAAAGACCTGCTTCGCTGTCTTTTAACAAGCGTGTTCCCTCCACTTGAATCATTTGTATTTCTTCTCCCTGGATATTGGCCGCTATCATCAAAGGCTCCGATTTTGGATCAACACCTAGTAAATGTAAATCGGCTCCGTTATCGACTCCCTCAAGACAGTATACCAAGGGACCTCTTGTGAGTGCAGTCTTTCCGATATTTTGCCGCACTTCATTTCTAGAAACGATAAATTGCGCCTGCATGGCAAAATGGATTTGTATCGTCTCCTCCTCTTCCCACTTCTTTTGCAGATATAGATAACCATCGATGCACTCGATCTGCAAGCCTTCTATCGGTTCAATCTGATAATCGTCACACCAATCGGGAATACGGATTGCAACCTTCAAGTCACTGCCTTTTGCCTTTACCTGTATCGAAGCCTCTCCACTTACAGGTAATTGAGAATTAACTTGCAGGCTCACCGTTTTATCTCCCATCTGTTTTTCTATGCGGCTTCCCAAATAAAGATGGACAAAAATGGTATCCTCTGTTTCAGTAAATGCATAGCTTCCAATTGAGCTAATGAGCCTTGCCAGATTAGGCGGACAGCAAGCACAGCCAAACCATTTTTGCCGTACTGTCTTCACATGCTGCTTTCGCTCATCCTTATGGCAGGCAACGGGATTTACTTCTAATGGATTGACATAAAAAAAGCTTTTTCCATCTAATGCCATCCCACTTAAAATACCATTATATAATGCCTTCTCCATCACATTTGCATATTTTGCATGCGGATGAATCTGCAGCATTCTCCTGGCAAAAAATACAAGTCCGATGGAAGCACAGGTTTCTGCATATGCGGTATCATTTGGAAGATCATAAGCATAGGAAAATGCCTCTCCAATATGCGTACTTCCAATTCCGCCCGTCACGTACAGTTTCTTTTGTACGATGTCTTCCCAAAGAGTCTCACACGTCTCCCATAATGCTTCATCCTTTGTAAGACGTGCCACATCGGCCATTCCAGAATACAAATAGACAGCTCGCACTGCATGCCCCACAGCCTCCTCTTGCTCCTTTATCGGAAGATGTGACTGATAATAGGTATAACGAAGCTCCTCCTTCCCAGCTCTTCTCTTCTCGGCACTTCTTTTATCGGAATTTTCTTGATCAAAATAATACGGTTTGGTTCCCCTTTGAAGTAGAAAATACCGTGCCAGTCTTACATATTTTTCATCCCCTGTGACTTCAAACAGGCGAATGAGTGCCATCTCTGCAATCTCATGCCCCGGATAACCCTTGCATTTTTCCTCTTCTTCTCCAAAATATGCCGCAATGAAATCCGCAAATCGAATTGCTGCATTTAATAGTTTATCCTTACCCGTGGCCTGATAATAGGCAACGGCTCCCTCTGTTAAATGTCCAAAGCAATAAAGTTCATGATGATCCTTTAAATTGGTAAAAATACCATCCATCCCATTGATTATATAGTAGGTATCCAGATAGCCATTTTCCTGCTGTGCCGCGCATACAATATCAATGGCTCCGTCTGCGATTCTCTCAAGCTCTGGATCGGCGTGGTTCATTAAGCTATAGGCCACTGCTTCAATCCATTTCGAAAAATCACTATCTTGAAACACAAAACCATAGAACTTATCCTCTGGATGCTCTGGATCTTCCGGCAAGACTTCAAATCCACGAAAGGTATACCTTGGTGCTTCGTAAGAGGTGCCCTTTTCCTTCTTCTCCTGATTCATCTTTCCCGCCAGCTTAAAATTACGCATACAAAAACTAGGAGAAGCCTCTGGTATCGCATCATTTAGCGCTGCCCACTGGTAAGGAATCACTTCTGTTCGTACTAGCTCCATTTTCCGTTTCCAAAAACGATCGTTGACCTCAATCCGGCTAAGTGTAATCGGCTTACTTGCTGTCTCATCTTGCATTGTTTTCCTCATCATATTTTCTTCCTTCCTCCAAAAAACTTATTTTTACAAACTATAGCAGTTTTTTGTAAGGACGTAAATATCGCATGATTTGAAAAAGTATCATTTTCCCATTCCTTTACTTCACAAGGTTTTTGCGTTATAGTTATCCTAACGTTAAAAAAAGGAAGAACCGTCATGAAAATATTATCCTTTCCTACCAATCAACTATTATTCTATGAACTGACCGGAAAATTTAAAGCTTCTGCTCCAAATTGGAAGCATGCGATCTTAGCACTGACTGATTATGAGCTCTTTGTTGTAACAGAAGGAACACTCTTTCTAACCTATAACAAACAGGATTTTACGGTAGAAAGTGGACATTATCTTTTATTAGAACCGTCCAATTCCTTGCGTCAGGGCTTTCGGGAAGCATATTCTTCCTTTTACTGGCTACACTTTTCGGTGCCAGCACTCCCAAATCGTACACCCGATGAAGCGGTAAAGGATGCTCTTTTTTCGATTCCGCAAACCGGTGTACTTTCCCATCCCGAAAAAATAGTTGTCTTAATGAAACAGCTACAGGATTTTGTAAAAAACAAATATCCCCAAATCACATTGAATGCAATGGCAACTAGTGTCTTAACTGCTTTATATGGGCAATTGTTACCTTATGAAGCCATGCAGCAAACGTCAATTTCCCAAAAACAGATTTATTCCGATATCATAGACTACCTTCATTCGAATCTTTCCATAAACCTTAAAGTGTCTGATATTGCAGACCATTTTGGATATAATGAAACCTATCTGTCTCACCTAATTGGTACACTCGTTGGCATTCCACTAAAACGCCTCATTATCCAGCATAAAATGGAGACCGCCAATTTTATGCTAACGGACACGAACTCTTCCATTCAAGAAATTGCAGAATCGGTCGGATTTCAAAATAGCCACAATTTTTCACGTGCCTATAAAAATTATACCGGTCTCACGCCCAGCCAATACCGAAGTGCTTTTTCTAAGCGCTTGTTATACGATCGCTAGGCATGCCTATTTTTGCATCTGATTCCATTACATTCAAACATGTGCAACAAAATATATCATTTCATTGCAGTAATACGTCTTTTTTCCTAATAAGATGGCATTTTTTTTATTTTTTTTATAAATACTCTTGACATAAAGCATACTTGAAGGGTTATAACATTATTATATCGTATAAAATATACCCTATGAAAGGAGTCTTTATCATGAATTTTAACTATTATATTCCAACAAAGCTTTTATTTGGCAACGGAGCGTTAAATGAACTTCATAAACAAACACTCCCAGGAAAAAAAGCCTTAATCGTTATCTCAGCGGGAAAATCGATGCGAGAAAATGGCTACCTCGACCTTCTATTAGAGCAGCTTACACGCGCCAATATTTCGTCCGCTGTTTTTGATAAAATACTGCCAAACCCCATAAAAAGCCATGTCATGGAGGGAGCAGCCCTTGCAAAGGCCGAAGGCTGTGATTTTGTAATCGGACTTGGCGGCGGCAGCAGTATCGACTCTGCAAAATCCATCGCCGTAATGGCAACAAACGAAGGGGATTACTGGGATTATATCAGCGGCGGCAGCGGGAAAGCCCTTCCTGTTGCAAACGATCCACTTCCAATTGTTGCAATTACTACGACCGCTGGAACTGGAACGGAAGCAGATCCATGGACGGTTATTACGAAGGAAGATACGAAGGAAAAGATTGGATTTGGCTACGAAAAGACCTTCCCTGTTCTATCTGTCATTGATCCCACTCTTATGACGACTGTACCGCCCCATTTAACAGCTTACCAGGGCTTTGATGCACTCTTTCACAGTACGGAAGGATATTTAAACCGGACTGCAAATACGATGAGTGACCTTTATAGTCTAAAAGCAATCGAACTATTAGCAACGCATCTTGCCGATGCCGTAGCGGATGGCACCAATCTGGTAGCAAGAGAAAACGTGGCACTTGCCAATACGTTAGCCGGTATGGTAGAATCCACCTCTGGCTGTATATCCGAACATTCTCTTGAACATGCTATGAGCGCTTTTCATCCAAATCTCCCGCATGGTGCCGGACTGATTATGATTAGTGAGGCTTATTACACTACTTTTGCAAATCGACATGCCTGTGACGAACGTATGATTGCTATGGCAAAGGCGATGGGACTTAAACATGCGGATAAGCCGATGGATTTTGTAACCGCACTTGTCGATCTGCAAAAGGCCTGCCACGTAGATGCGCTTCGTATGTCTGATTATGGCATTGCAAAGGAAGAGCTAACCTCTTTTGCCGACAACGCATTTGAAACCATGGCTGCTTTATTTGAGGTCGATCCGGCTCCACTTTCTGCCGCAGATTGTATCGCGATTTATGAAGCATCCTATCGTTAAGAAGGGAGTCCTCTATGAAACTATTATTCATCGGCGGCACGGGAACCATCAGTGCTGCCATTACAAAGAAACTCGCCGAGAATCCAGACCATGAGATCTACTTACTCAATCGCGGAAATCGAAATGACATACTCCCTGATTCCATTCATACACTCTTTGTGGATGTCGCCAATGAGGCTGCTGTCGCAGAAAAAATCAAAGATCTCTCGTTTGATGTAGTTGCCGATTTCATTGCCTTTCAACCCGAACAGCTTGCGCGCGATGTCCGGCTGTTCCAGGGAAAAACGAAACAATTTATCTTTATCAGCTCTGCCTCTGCCTATCAAAAGCCTCTCAGTGATTATCGTATTAATGAAGGAACACCTCTTTCTAACCCTTACTGGGAATATTCACGTAATAAGATTGCTTGTGAAGAGTATCTAATGAAAGAGTCCCGGGAAAATGGATTTCCAATTACCATTGTAAGGCCAAGCCATACCTACGATGAGCGCTCGGTACCCGTGGGTATCCACGGAAAAGGTGGAAGCTTTCAGGTCATACAGCGTATGCTTCTTGGAAAACCCGTCTTAATCCACGGTGACGGTACTTCTCTATGGACAATGACCCACAACAGTGACTTTGCAAAGGG
>JASKJZ010000085.1 GCA_030154385.1 Clostridiales bacterium | reverse complement strand
ATTATACCATTCATAATAATCTTTAAAATAATTAAGCCCAATCATTGGCTGTCTTACAAACTCATCGCCATATACCCAGCAGTCCGCCGTATCACCAAAATATCCATTATTAAAGTATACATAAATGGATTTCGAAACTTTTGTATTCAATCCAATTTCTCGAAGCTTAATCTCATATTCGTCGCAAAACGAACGCAAATATTTTATATCTTCTTTCCCTTTCTTCACATCAATATCCACTACTATTTCTGCCGATAATGAGTTTACCAAGGTTTCAATTAAGTCAAATTTTTGCTCAATTTTATTAATGCTAGAATCCACTTGAGAATAGGCATAGTCCGAAGACAAAGCTCCAACATTTGTACTGAGTACTCCGACAACTACACTCCCAATCGTAATCACTACTAAAAGAGTGATTAGCATAATAGAAAATAAAATTTTTGTTGATATCTTTTTCATGGAGCGCCTCCAGTCTATTTATGTATTTTTATTTTAACTTCACTTATATTGTATTTCACTTCCATATATCGTGTCAATAAAATGTTTTGTGCGCTATAAAAGGTGCTATTTTTGATATTTATTAATCAAAAATAGCACCTTCTTCTTTCATGGGATAAATATACTGAATTTACTTCCTTGATTTAGTCTTGTATTCACTTCTATTTTGCCGTGTAAGCTTTCGATATTCTCTTTGGCTACATAAAGACCGATTCCATCTCCACCATTTCCTGTACTGGTATTCTTTTTGTAATATGCCTGAAAAATCTTCTGTGTATCTTCGTCCGATATTCCACATCCAGAATCGGCAATCTCAATCACAATCCATTTTTCCTTCTGGTAGTAATGAACACTTACAACTCCTTTTTCAGGTGTAAACTTATAAGCATTAGTCAATATGTTATAGATTGCCTGTCCCAACCGATACCGATCGCTCGTTATCGTGATTTCATCTTTTGAATGTAATTGAAAGTCGATTCCTTTTTTTTCAAACTGTGCCCGCATCCCATTCGTGATTTGCTTTATAAAAGGGTATAATACAAACTCTTCCAGCACAGGGGCAGAGGTATTGCCTCCATCTTCAATCAAACCACTAATATTCATGATAATATCGGATAGATTGTCTATTTGATTTTTACAAACTGAAATTTCCTCTTTCCTCAAATCAATAATCCCATCCTCGACTCCTTCCAAATGCATTTTTAGAATCGTGAGAGGGGTTCTTGTTTGGTGAACCATTTCATCCACTAAAGCTTGTCTTGCCTTGCGTTTTAGTTTTAGTCGGGACTCCAAAGATTCCAAACTTTGTTGTATTCTTCGTATCTCTTTTGTGGTAGAATATTGAATCTGATTTTCTTTTCCAAGATCTATATTTTGCGCAGCATCTGCCGTCCTAATCAAATCGCGGCTGATGCGTTTACTCATAAAAAATCCCAAAAAAAAGACCATTACCATAACAATTGCAATGGATAATGCACTATTTTGAAACAAAGAACTTTGAAACATCCTTGCAGCATAAGAATTGGCAGAGTTGGAATACCTCGTGATCGTAACCGCTCCAATTGTTCCCTTCTCTCCTTGCATCGGAAAGCTTTCCGTCACCCCATAACGAGTATCCCGGTTATTCAACATACCACGCATCATGCCCATACCATGACCGTTGCCACCCGTTCCCCAGTAAGCATTTGTGGCCTGTGTAATCAAACCGCCGTTATTATCATATACTTTTATATTCATGATCACATCCCCAAGATAAGAATCAAGGGAAAGGGTGGGTATTTGTTCTCCCTCTTGTGTAGAAGTCAGTTGCTTGGTTATATATCCAACAATTTCATCACAAGTTTTACGATATGTTTCGTCCAGATAACGATTAAAATATTGACTGGTTAATATGCTTAAGACAATCGTATTCACAACAATGGATATTATCGCAATCAGCGCCAAGGTTAAAATCCATTTCTTTCGAATGGTCACCCGCGATCACCTCCAAACAAATATCCAGCTCCATATTTTGTTACAAGCAGCTTTGGATTTTTAGGATCATCTTCTATCTTTTGTCGAATCCGCTTGATAAAGCTATCAATATTTCGATCGTAGCCTTCATACTCATCGCCAAATGCTTGTTCAATTACCTGTTCTCTTGACAAAATCTGTCCTCTGTTTTTCATAAATGCAGTCAAAACTTTAAATTCAGCAGCGGTCAGTTCAATCTCTTTGTCGTCCCTCCAAAGGCTTTGGCTTTTTCCATATAATTTTAAGTTCTGATGCTGATAAATCAATTCATCACTTTCCTGGTAGATTCTCCGCAGAAAAACCTGTATGCGCTTCATCAATTCTCTGGCGCTAAATGGTTTTATCACATAATCATCGACTCCCAAATCAAAGCCTTTTAAGCGATCCACTTCTTCTTGCTTTGCAGTCAGCATAATAATCGGAATGTCGGATACTTTTCTTATTTCTTCTAACACCTCAAATCCACTGATTCCAGGCATCATGACATCAAGCAAAACGAGGTGAATATCCTGTGCTTCAAATAGCTCCAATGCTTCAAATCCTTGACTGGCCATAGCGACTTCGTAGCCCTCTTTTACTAAATACTTGGAAATTAGTTCTCGGATATCCTTCTGATCTTCTACGATTAATATCTTGTAGCCCAGTTTTATCACCCCTTTTGCCCAACTGCTTTAATTGCGAATTATTTTTTTCATGCGCTGATATTCTTCTTCCGTAATCTCACCATTCACATATCTTATTTTGAGTGCTTCCTCTGCTTCGTGATTTAAATCATTCTTTTTCTTTCTATTATGAACGAAAGCCACAAAAAGTAAAGCAATAATTGCAAGAACCATAAGAGAAAAGAATAGATACGATCCACCACCAAAATAACTCATACCATGAGGGATTCCTCTCCCATAAAATTCATCCATACAAGATCCAAATCTCATAATAAAACCTCCTTTGCTATTCTATATCGTTATTTTAAGGTTAAATTATGGTCCAAATATGGACGAATTATTATATTGAATAAAAATGGGCGGATTTTGAATAACCCGCCCTAAGCTTCACTACCAAGAAAGAAACATTGAAATGTCTTCCTCCGCCAAACCAACTCCTGCAATTCCAAAGTTATCCACTAATACCTTTGCGACATTTGGTGATAAAAATCCTGGAAGAGTTGGACCTAGATGAATATTTTTCACCCCAAGGTATAACAATGCAAGAAGTACAATTACGGCCTTTTGTTCATACCAAGCTATATTATATGCAATTGGTAACTGATTGATATCTTCGACTCCAAATATTTCTTTTAACTTTAACGCAATCACAGCGAGTGAATAGGAATCGTTGCATTGTCCTGCATCTAAAACTCTTGGTATTCCATTAATATCTCCAAGATCCAATTTATTATAACGATACTTTGCACAGCCTGCTGTTAAAATCACAGTATCCGTTGGAAGTTTTTGTGCAAACTCCGTATAATATTCTCTGGATTTCATTCTTCCATCGCAACCAGCCATTACAAAAAATTTCTTAATCGCTCCTGATTTTACTGCATCAACCACCTTATCTGCCAATGCAAAAACCTGTTCGTGGGCAAATCCACCAACAAGCGTTCCCGTTTCAATTTCCATCGGAACGGGCAGCCCCTTTGCCAGTTCTATGAGTGCAGAAAAATCTTTTCTTCCGCTGCTATCTGCTTCTATATGAGTACATCCTGGAAATCCAGCCGCTCCTGTCGTAAAAATTCGATTTCTGATTTTCTCATCCCTTGGTGGAACAATACAGTTTGTCGTAAATAAAATAGGTCCCTGGAATGGTCCAAACTCATCCACTTGACGCCACCATGAGCCCCCATAGTTCCCTGCGAAATTTTCATATTTCTTAAAATATGGATAATAATGAGCGGGTAACATCTCGCTATGGGTATATACATCCACACCAGAATCCTTGGTCTGCTCTAATAATTGCTCCAAATCCGTAAGATCATGTCCCGATATTAAAATTCCAGGATTTCCCCTAACACCTAAATCAACACTTGTAATTTCTGGATTTCCATATTTTGATGTATTCGCTTCATCTAAAAGAGCCATAGCGGATACTCCAAATTGTCCCGTTTTTAGTGTCAGGGAAACAAGCTCCTCCACAGATAAAGAATCATCCAAGGTGGCAGCAAGTGCTTCATAGATGAACTGATAAATTGCAGCATTTTCCTTTCCAATATTTAAGGCATGGTGGGTATAGGCTGCCATCCCTTTGAGTCCATACGTTATAAGTTCTCGAAGAGAACGAATATCTTCATTATCTGTTGCTAGTACTCCGATTGATGTCGCTCTTTCTAGCATGGAGACTCGCTCTGTAACCTGAAAGATTGCGGCATCCGAAAAATTCTGTTCCTTTTTCCCCTCCCACAATTCATCGCGAAGCTTTATCATTTTCAATATTTGTTTTTCGATTGCTGCTTCATCGAAATTAGCATTGGTTATCGTGATAAAAAGACTCTTCAAGATTTGGTGGTTTAATTCACTTTTTGTATCGACTTCTATTTCCTTTTTTACCACAATTTCCGAAATCCCTTTACAGACATAGATTAAAAGATCCTGCAATTTCGCAACATCCTCGTTCTTACCGCATACTCTTTTGATCGTACATCCTGTATTTTTTGCGGTTTCTTGACATTGATAACAAAACATGCTCATAAATTTCCTCCTCGCCATTTGAACAATCATTTTTTCTTTTTTACAGCTTTATATATTTTCTTTTCTTTTAGTACGTTTTATAGTATACTTTATGTAATAAAAAAATACTGTAATACATGTTACAGTTATTGGGAGATTTATGTATATGAATTCGATTTTGTTATCCGAAATTTCTCTTTTTAAGGATATCCCTTTGGGCAATTTATCAAATTTGATAAATCTCGAAATATGTTCCATTGTCACTTACAATAAAAATACCATCGTTGTGCAAGAAAATGATTCTTGCACTTCAATCGGCATTGTTCTTTCTGGCAGTCTCGTCATACAACAGCTTACAGAAAAGGGAGATAGTCTAACGATAAATATACTTGAGCCAATGGACATTTTTGGCGCTGCAATATATGGCATGGCAGCCCACCGCTATCCATTTACGGTAACGACAAGAGTAAAAAGCCAAGTAATGTATCTCCCTTTTTCCGAAATAAAAAGTATGCTTGCTAAAAATGAGGTTTTTACAAAAAATTTCATTCAGCATCTATCCTGCCGCGTGTTCACGATTCAAAAAAAAATCAAAATGTTGCAAAACCGTGATGTCCGTTCCCGTCTCATCTTTTATTTAAGCAACGAATACCAAATTGCAGAAAAAACAACCTTTCCTCTACGGCACTCAAAAATATACATATCCGATCTGATAGGTGTTGCCAGACCCTCTGTATCCCGTGAATTAAAGCATATGGAAGCAGACGGTTTAATCCTTTTATCCGGTAATGAAATTACCTTGCGAAAACCTGCGCTATTTTCTTCTCCATTCCACACCAAGCTTATAGTAGCACCTGAGCGAAATTAATTCATCCAGAAAGTTCCACCATTAAGGTTTCGATTTTTTTATGGATGCTTTGTATCGTCTTAATGAATTCCTCATCACTTTTTCCACTGGGATCATCGAGCCCCCAATCTTCCCGGCGCTTACAAGGTAGGTATGGACACTCTACATTACATCCCATCGTAACCACCACATCGACCGCAGGTATGTCTTCTAATAATTTAGATTTTTGTGTTTTTTCCATATCAATTCCATAAATCTGTTTCATCAAGCGAACCGCATCTTGATTGATTTGAGGTTTTGTTTCCGTTCCTGCGGAATAACTTTCAAATACTTCCGATGCCAAATGCTTTCCCAGTGCTTCGGCAATCTGGCTTCGACACGAATTATGAACACATATAAAGGCTACTTTTGGTATCACTTAAACCATCCTTTCGTTTTATTTGCTAATTTAACGAGTGTCAGCATCACGGGCACTTCGACCAGAACACCCACAATTGTCGCCAGAGCAACGGGACTTTTTGCCCCAAATAAGGAAATCGCAACTGCCACCGCTAATTCAAAGAAATTAGAAGCGCCAATCATACCCGCAGGCGCAGCTATATCGTGCGGTAATTTGAGTAATTTCCCTGCAAGATAAGTTAGAAAAAATATAAGAAACGTTTGCAAGGTCAAAGGTATCGCAATCAATATAATATGCAGCGGATTTTGTAAAATAACGCTTCCTTGAAAGGAAAAGATAATAATAAGTGTCAATAGCAGTCCTACGGTTGTGATTCCATTGAATTTTGGTATAAAGCTGTTTGTAAAATATGGAACTCCTTTCGCCTTTACGACCATACTCCTCGTAACGACTCCAGCCATGAGTGGAATTACCACAAATAAGACAACTGACAACAACAAAGTCGCCCAAGGTATCGCAACCCCTCCAACACCAAGCAAAAATGCTACAATTGGTGTAAAGGCAACTAATATAATTAAATCATTGGTTGCAACCTGAACTACGGTATATGCGGGATTTCCTTTGCACAAGTGGCTCCACACAAAAACCATCGCGGTACAAGGGGCCGCTCCTAGCAATACAGCTCCTGCTAAGTAATCCTTTGCAAGCTCTGGTGTTATCAGACCACGGAACACAACATAAAAAAAGAAGGAGGCGATTGCAAACATGGTAAATGGTTTAACCAGCCAATTTGCCACCCAGGTAAGAAATAATCCCTTAGGATTCTTTCCCACGTCCTTTACACTTTGAAAATCTACTTTTAGCATCATGGGGTAAATCATAATCCATATCAGCACAGCGATTGGGATGGATACATTCGCGTACTCAAATTTGCCTAAAAACTGTGGAATCGCCGGAAGAAATTTTCCAATTAAAACGCCTGCTACCATGCAAAGCACAACCCATATGCTAAGATATTTTTCAAAGAATCCAATTCCTTGATTTTCTCTCGTGCTCATAGGCCTCCTAGCCTCTTACCTTTTCTAGTATTTTGACAACTTCCTCTGTCTTAAGTACTTTTCCATAGGAAACTACGGTTCCATCCACAACAAGCGCTGGTGTTGTCATCACACCATAGGCCGCTATTTCTGCAAAATCGGTCACATGATCAATCGTAGAATCCATGCCAAGACGCTCTAACGCCTGCTTGGCAGCCGCCTCCAATTGATTGCACTTTGCACAACCTGAGCCTAATACCTTTACCGGACTGTCTTTCTCTCGCATTTCATTACTTGTTTCCATATCTTTTGCCTCACAAGCACCCGAACATGTACAAGCAGCTGTTTCCTCTTCCTTCTTTTTTCCAAAACCAAATAATGACATTATGTTTTCCTGCCTTTCTTTTCCTGTTTATGTTCGATTTCGAACATATCGTATCTATTATTTTCAATATATGCTCATTATAGGACTCATATTCATAAATGTCAATTTGTTTTTATCTCTGTATTCTTTCTCAATCAAATAGGAGTAAGTTTACCAACCAATTCAGCAACTTCACGCATTTGTTCGAAACAAAAATCAAACAACATTTTATAGCTTTCGCAATAATAATTTCGATACGTGTCCACCATTTCCGTGTAATCACGGCTTCTTTGACATCCGCCCCTGCAAATTTTATAATACTTACAAGCATAACATGCCTCGTCTAACTTTGTAGAACGTTCAATAAACCCTAATTTGTAACGGTTTGCATTGATTGACTCCATCCTGTCTTCATTAAAATTTCCAATGCAATAATCATCCAACACATAAAAATCACACGGATACACGCTGCCATCCGCTTCTACAACATTCTGAAAACCACAGATTCCGCTCTGATCGCATGATTCTGCCTGATATCCCATCAGTAATCCTATATAGTTTTCAAACTGACGAATATAAGGTTGCTTGCCTTTCTTGAAATCGTCATACCAAAGTTGAAACAGTTCTACAAGAAATCTGCCATACTGCTCTGGCTTTAAGGCGTATATATTCTGCCCATGGGGCTCGTCAAGTGGATCCAAACAAGCGATATACTGCTGATAATTCCATCCCCTTAAGCGATAAAACTCATAAATCTCTCTTATATTGGTAGCAACCTTATGATTCACAACTGTTAAAATGTTATACTCAACCTTAAACTGATCTAAGAGTTCCGTTGCTTGTCGAATTTTGTCAAACGTTGGTTCTCCCTGTTTACTATGTCTATGACTATCATGGATTTCCCTCGTTCCATCAACTGATATTCCGATTAGAAATTTATTTTTATAAAAAAACTCGCACCACTCCTCGTTAATCAGATATCCATTCGTTTGTAAGGCATTATAGACCCGAATCCCATTTCGATTATATTTTTGTTCAAACTCAACTACCTTACGAAAAAAATCGATCCCTCGAAGGGTTGGTTCTCCACCCTGAAACGAATACGCGACGGAACCCTCTGCACGAAGTATCGTTTTGCGAATGACATTTTTTAATGTTTGCTCCGACATAAACCCATACGATTCTTGCGCACGTTTCTTTGTTTCATCGCAATAAAAACAATAGTCACACGACATGTTACATATTCCGGATGCTGGTTTAATTAATACACTTATTGGCGGCATATTTGCAAATTCCTTTTCACTTTATATTTTTAGTATAGCATTGTTTATACAATGTCATTTAGATAAGAAAATTAATATCTATATTTAGCGGTTTCCAATCTTTTGGAGCCGCTCGTTTTTTTAACAAGAAAATGAAAAATATTACAAA
>JASKJZ010000084.1 GCA_030154385.1 Clostridiales bacterium | reverse complement strand
TTTGATATCTTTATTATACTTCATTGTGAGAAATTAACATAGCTTTATTCAGTTATCAAGGTTCTATTTCTGGGTGTACTTTTGACACCCACATCATATCATAGCAAAATGTACATCATTAATCCCATAAGCCGCCGCTACCGGAGCCAGCAAAGGAGCCAATACAATCATCGATGCATTTCCTTCAATAAACATACCAACTACTAGCAAAAAGACATTTACCATAATTAGGAATATATACTTATTGTCAATACTGGCAATCATCCATGCAGAAAATTGCTGTGGAATCTGCTCCTTTGTTAAAATCCAGGAAAATGCCGACGCCGCTGCTACAATCAACATAATGGATGCGGTGGTTGTAACCGTTTCTTTACAACCTGCCAATATATTTTTGAAATTAAGCTCCCGATAAAATAACCCAAGAATCAGCGCATAAACAATGGCTACTGTTCCCGCTTCGGATGCAGTAAAAATACCAATCCTTACACCGCCTATAATTATAATAGGAAGTAACAGCGGAAAAAATGCTGGCTTAATGGCTGCGATTTTTTCAGATACCGGAATTTTATCTGTACGGATTGGCTTATATCCTCTTTTTTTGGATAGAAAATGTACAAAAATCATCAGAGTGATACAAAGCACCAAACCAGGTCCAATACCAGCGATAAATAGCTTACCGATGGAAATATTGTTAATACAGCCGTAAATAATCAACCCAACTCCTGGAGGAATCAAAGGTACCACCATACCCGAAGCCGCTGTGATTACGGTAGAAAAGGACTTGGAATACCCCTTTTTCTCCATCGTCGGAACCAGCATTTTACACTGCATTGCCGCATCGGCCAAACTAGACCCTGACAATCCCCCCATTAAGGTAGACAATAAAATATTTACCTGGGCAAGCCCTCCTGGCATTCTAGCCGTTAATACTTCGCAGCAATTCATGATTCGCTTTGTAACACCAGTATAGTTCATAAAGATTCCTGCACATACGAAAAAGGGAATTGCTAAAAGAGAGAGCCCTTCTGTCCCACTGATTACTTTTTGAGCAAATACCGTAGGATTTGCTCCCGCAGAACCTAAGAAGTAGACTGCGGAGGCAGAAAGTACGGAAATATAAACTGGAATTTTTAAAAAAAGTAGAACCAGCAATAGGATAGCACATATTATTATCATGTTATTCATTCTTCATTATCCTCCACTAACTTCTCTACTTCATCCTCATATCCAAACACATTGACTAAAAAGTAGTTAAAAATCTGCAAGAAACAAGAAACAGGCACAACACTATAGATGTATACAAATGGGATTTGGAGCACAGCGGTTCCTCTTCCTGTTTGCATAAACAGCCGAACATATTGGATACTTGTATAACACAAGTATCCAATTGCTGCCGTAACAACCAGACCAATGAACATACGAACTATTTTTTGTATCGAAGCCGGGAACAGTTCATAGAGCACCTCTATCGATGCATGGTTGCCTGTACGGTAAGCAGCTCCCCCGGCAAGAAACACCACCCAGACGATAAGAAACGCCTGAATTTCCTCAATCCATCCAAATGGGTTGCCTACCACATATCTCATAATAACTCCAATAAAGGTACATCCCACCAATATAACGAGTGCAATGGATGCAATAATAATATCCAAGTTAATTAAGATTTTAAATCGTTTCCCTTTTTCCTTCATTTCAATCTCCTATCCAATTTCCTTCGGATTTTATTGAGCGCCTGCTGCCTTTACCGTATCATACAGACCCGCACTCCAGCCTAATACCTCGGTTGCAGAATCGTAGAATTTCTTTCCTGCTTCTACCCACGCTGCTTTTTGCTCTGGTGTTAACTCGGTTATCTCAACTCCTGCATCGGTTAAAAGCTGTGTCGCAATCGCTTCCGCATCTGCCTGTAAATCATTGTTATAAA
The DNA here is from genome assembly GCA_030154385.1 of Clostridiales bacterium. Next base: position 6,885 of record JASKJZ010000084.1, on the reverse strand, counting down.
TTCCTGCCTCGTCAGCGGTTTCTGATAAAATCGTCTTTTGCTCATCCGTTAAGGTACTATAGAATCCATCTCCGCAAATCCACATGGAGGTTGCCAATATATGTTCATCCTTCACAACATACTTTGCTACCTCCTGAAAGCTTCTGTTTGCCAGGGAAGTAATCGGATTTTCAACACCATCAATGGTTCCTGCCTGAAGTGCCTGATATACATCCCCCATATCCATACCGACTGCGGAAGCTCCAAGCGATTCAAAGCTGGAAATAGAAAGCTTATTCGAAGAAACACGAAGCTTTACTCCTGCAATATCCTCTGGTGTCACTATCTTTTTGGTTGTCATAATATTACGTGCTCCATAAATCCAATTGGAAGAAAGAACACGAATTTTAGCCTTGTCCGCTAGCTGACTGCAAAGATCTTTGTACCAGTCACTGCCGATAACTGCCCATTCCTCATCCCAGCTGTCAAACATAAAAGGAGCATAGAAAATACCGAAATCCGCTACCCCATAGTCTGCTAAAAATGCACCATCTGCTACGGTAATGATTGGTTCCCCAAGAATCATCTGGTCAATTAACTCTGTCTTTTTCCCAAGTGCAGAGTTTGGAAACAGCTCCAGTTCCATGGTTCCATTGCTCTTTTCCTTCACAAGCTCTGCCCACTTTTCTACTGCAATTGCTGCTGGCTCAGTCGTTGCGTTTTCATATCCCACCTGGATCTTAATTACGTCTTTGCTTTCCTCGCTTGTTGCCGCTGTTTCCTGCTTGGTTGCCTCATTTGTTGTACCAGCATCCTTACTGCCTCCACAAGCCGTTACTCCTACCACCATACACACACTCATCATAATTGCTAACACTTTTTTCAATTTCATAGTAATACCCCTTTCGCATCCTTCCACATGATTTATATAGCTACACCGTTTTGGTGAAATCTATCACTACTTTTAACATCTTTCCTGCGTTTTTATCAAAATCCGCAAACGCCTTTGCTCCTTCTTCAAACGAGTACGTGTTGGTTACGACTTTATCAAGTGCAACGCCACCCGCTTTTACAAGATCGATCAGTTCCAAAAAATCTTTTTTCAGTGCATTACGGGAACCAAAAATATTAAGCTCCTTTTTCTGAATTAATGTAAAATTGAAATCAAGATTCTTCTTCCCTACTCCAATCAGCACTACTCTGCCTCCAAAACAAGCTGCATCAATGCAATTTTGGAAGGTAGATGGAAGTCCCACTGCTTCTACGGTTACATCAAATCCATTTCCATCGGTGATTTTATTCACCTCATTTAAAAATTGTTCCTCTGAGACATTCAATATCACGCCATCGACTCCAAATTCTTTTGCATACGCCAGTTTTTCATTTGAAATATCGGCTATGTATACATGAGCTCCTTTGGCTTTCGCAGCAATCGCTGCCAGGACGCCAATTGTACCGGCACCAATAATCAGTACCTTATCTGCCTTTGTAACATTTCCCCTGCTGATACCATGATAACTGATACAAAAGGGTTCGATTAAAGCAAGTGTCTTTGCATCCAGTCCTTTTCCATCATAGATTCTCTCAATCGGCATTGTAATATACTCAGCAAATGCTCCCTCTCTTTGAACACCCATCGTCTGATTATCCATACAGGCATTTAAAAGTCCTTTTTGGCAGGAATAACAAGTTGTACAGTTGAAATAAGGATTACAGGTCACGATCATACCTGGTACTAATCCTTTCTCATTGGTATCAATGGAAATTATTTCTGCGGAAAACTCATGTCCTGGTACTCTTGGATAAGAAAAATAGGCAAAGGTACCACGATATGAACCTAAATCACTTCCACAGATTCCACCATACAGGAGTTTTAGCAGAGCCTCTCCTTTTTTCGGTACCGGCATTTCCATCTCTTTCATTGTTATTGTGCCCGGTGCATCAATTGATAATGCTTTCATTTTGCTCCTCCATCGTTCTGTTGTATACATTATTGTATACATCATAATTTAAAGCATATTGTACAATATGTCAATATATTTTTTTATTTTTTTGTGTTTTATTCCCCTTTCTTCCTGTTTATTTTTTGTTTCATTTATATTTTACGCATTTAATTCCCATATTTTATCAATTTTTCCATTGCATATTTTTCAAAAACATATTATAATTGTTTTTGTTGCATACAACAGTTTTTTTATAGTTTTTTCGATTGAAGGGAGTCCTAATGGCAAAAGAAAGTTTAAAGCTTTATGCTTATAATTTAATAAAAGAAAAGATTATTTCCTGTGAATATCCCCCTGGCACCTTACTAAATGAAGAATTACTGCGAGAAGAATTCAATGTAAGTCGTACACCTATTCGCGATGCTCTTAGCAGACTGGAACAAGAAGGTCTTATCACGATTCTTCCCAAAAAAGGAATCATGGTCTCATCCTTGTCTCTTGGGGAGCTTAATATGATTTTCGAAATCCGACTCCTATTTGAGCCGTACGCAGTTATGAACTATGGCTACACCTTTGATGGGAATGCTTTATTAGAGTATTATCAATTATTCAGCCAGCCAATTGAAAAATTGTCAAATCTGGATATCTATGCTCTCGATGACCGTTTTCACGCCATGATTATGGACAGTGTTCCAAACACCTACATGAAACAATGCAATTCTATGATTCATAATCAAAATCTGCGCTTCCGTGTTATGACTGGAAACTGCACTTCCGAACGTCTTATTCGTACGCATCAAGAGCATTTAGATATTATAAAAGCTTGTCTAAAAAAAGACTGGCCTGGTGCCTCTGATGCAATGAAAAAACATCTGTTAGAATCAAAAAATTCAACCTTTGAGCTCTTACTAAATACACCAAAGTTGAATTAATCAACGATTGCTAACAGTAAAAATTAAAAAGCCGTTGCTTAAATAGAATATTTCTCTACTCTTGCAACGGCTTTCCTTTATTCGTTATAAACCAAATAACTTCACTAATAAGGCTCGCAAAAGAACTAATTCTTAGCGGCATCCTCATTTAATTTTTCAATAATTGCATCCAAATCCTCTGGTGAAATTGCACTTCCAAAGCTTAGTATTCCACGAAGCGGCATAAATTTCATCATAGCCTCCTTCATTTCTTTGCTGATTGCATCGGCGGCAGCATCACTTTCCTCCTCATGATTACTTCCAAACAAATCAAGATTCATAAGAGGCTCTGCAATCTTCATAGCCGTCTCACTAGCAAAAATATCAGCAAAAATAGTGTCTCTAGAATATACGACTGGAAGCTTAACGGTTGAATTCACTTGAATTGTCTTTGTTAACACTTCATCTCTTGAAGATCTTGCAATGATGATATCAAATGCTCCCGTTTCTACATGCCAATCATGAATCTTCGTGCTCCAATAAGCAAATGCACGTTTACCAAGTGTAAAGGTCACCGTTTTCGTTTCTCCTGGCTCTAGTTCTACCTTTGCAAAATCGCGCAATTCTTTTACTGGACGAATTACCGTGCTTTCTTGGTCTGCAACATAAAGCTGTACCACTTCTTTTCCTTTGCATGCTCCCGTATTCGTTACATCCACAGAAACCTCCACGGTATCCGTATCCTCCATCTCCATTTTGCTCACGTTTAAATTGGAATAATCAAAGGTTGTATAGGATAATCCATGCCCAAATGGAAATAGTACGTTCATTTTTTTCTTATCATAATAACGATATCCAACAAAAACTCCTTCGCGGTATTCTACCACATCGCCTTCGCCTATGTAGGATAGATACGATGGATTGTCTTCTAGTGCAACTGGGAAGGACTCAGGAAGCTTCGCGCTTGGATTTACCTTTCCAAATAAAATATCAATAAGCGCTCCACCAACTGCCTGACCACTAAGGTAAGCTTCTACAATCCCCTTTACCTTATCAGCCCAAGGCATTTCAACCGGAGAACCGTTATGAAGTACTACTACTGTATTTGGCTGTACCTCCATCACTGCCTCAATCAATGCATTTTGACAATCTGGAAGTCTCATATGATCTCTGTCATAGCCTTCGGATTCAAAAGAATCCGGAAGTCCTGCAAAAATGACACAAACCTCTGCTTCTTTTGCTACTTCCACCGCTTCTTTTAGTAAAGCCTCATCAAGCTCGTCCTTATCAGCAGAAAAGCCCTTTGCATAGCAAATTGTTGTTTCACTGGAAAGCTCTTCTACTGCATCCATAACTGCCGTTACCTTGTGACTGTTAATATGAGAGCTTCCGCCTCCCTGATAACGTGGCTTCTTTGCAAACTCACCGACAAAAGCAAGCTTTGCTCCTTCCTTTAACGGAAGTAGGTTTTCTTCATTTTTCAAAAGTACAATCGTCTCATGCGCAATTTTTCTGGCCAGCTCATGATCCTTATCCCGGTCGAATACAGCCGTTTTATCCCGATTCTCTTCAAAACGATATACAATATTTAAAATACGCTCTACTGCCTTGTCTACGATCGCTTCCTCTAGCTTTCCATCACGTACGGCTTTTACAATTCTTGCATCATTTGCTCCTTGTGAAGAAGGCATCTCCAAATCAAGGCCTGCTACAAGATCTGGAACACGGTCATTTACTGCTCCCCAGTCACTCATAACATATCCATCAAATCCCCACTCATCGCGTAGGACATCCGTTAAATAGGTTCTATTTTCTGCTGCATAGACACCATTAATTTTATTATAAGAACACATCACCGTCCATGGTTTTTGTTTGGTAACAGCCCCTTCAAAGGCAGCCAGATAGATTTCTCGCAAGGTTCTTTCATCTACTTCTGAGGAAGACGACATTCTTCTTGTTTCCTGGTTATTTGCTAAAAAATGTTTGATGCTTGTTCCTACATTTTTACTTTGAATTCCCTGAATCAAAGCACCCGCGATTTCGGTCGCAAGTAAGGGATCTTCGGATAAATACTCAAAATTACGTCCGCAAAGAGGAGAACGCTTGATATTGACAGCAGGCCCCAAAATCGTACTAACTCCCTCTGCCTGACATTCATTTCCAAGGACTTCTCCCATTTCTACTAACAATTCACGATTAAAGGAAGCTGCCGTTCCGCATCCTGCTGGAAAACACACTGCCTTGATGCTATCATTCATCCCAAGATGATCTGCCTCTACATCCTGCTTTCGTAATCCATGCGGCCCATCCGAAACCATAACGGCTGGGATGCCAAGGCGCTCTAGTGTTTCCGTATGCCAAAAATCAGCTCCAGAACAAAAAGAAGCTTTTTCCTCTAAGGTCATTTGCGCAATCAGTTCTTTTATTTTTTCCCGTTCCATATACATTCTCCTTCTTTTCATTTTATTGCTACTCTAATCCTACCACAATGAAAAGCACTTTTCTATTTGATAAAATGACTTATTTACTGGTCAATATTGACTTTTTTTTTAATCTCCCCTATAGTTTAAGAAAGACCTATCCGTTTGTCCTACAAAAGAGAGGAGATTTCGAAATGAAGCATACCACGCATGAAAATGTGTCAATCCAGCCTGGACTTAACGCGCATTTTTTAATCTATGAGGACAGCAACCATCTTGTTAATAACCATTGGCACAACAGCCTTGAAATTCTTTTAATTAAATCTGGGAGCATGAATATTTGGGTAAATGACCACCTAACTACAGTCAATGCAGGAGACTTTTTTCTTATCAATTCCAAGGATATTCATGCTACCAAGTGCATGGTTCCCTCCATGATTCAGCTTCTGCAAATTCCTTATTCCTTTCTAAAAACAAATGTATCCGATATGGATAATATTAGGTTCGATTTTGACCTGATTGAAGATTCGCAAAAAAAATCTGAAACTCTCTTTCATATACGCTCTCTTTTGTTTTCCATGGGAGAACTTTATCAAAGAAAAGAACCTGCCTATACCTTAAAATTCACAAGCTTGCTATATGAATTACTATATCTGCTCGTAAAGGACTGCCAAGCCCAAATCAGTTCGACCAAAAAAGCTAAGAACCAGATGAACCACAAGCGTTTAACCCTCATCATGGACTATGTAAAGGAACACTACACGGAACCAATTTCCATTAAGGAGGCTTCATTACTTGTCTCTTTAAATCCAGAATATTTTTGCCGTTATTTTAAAAAAAACATGGGCATCACCTTCCTTGATTATGTCAATGAAGTAAGGATGTCCCATGTTTATCGTGATATTATGACAACCGACTTAAGCATTACCCATATCCTCACGCTCCATGGCTTTACAAACTATAAATTGTTTTTGCACATGTTTCGGGAGAAATATGGCTGTACTCCAATGCAAAAGAGAAAGCAAGGTACTTCTTAAAGGTGACTATGCTCCTAAAATTGCTTCCAGATCCTGCTCCGGGGTTGCAATTGGCTTTAACCCAAACTGATCTACCAGTACCTGTAAAATGTTAGGTGTGAGGAAAGCAGGAAGGGTAGGTCCAATTCGAATGTCCTTAATGCCAAGAGATAACAAAACCAAAAGAATTCCCACTGCCTTTTGCTCATACCATGCAATATCATAGGAGATTGGCAACTGATTGATATCTTCAAGCCCCAAAACTTCCTTAAGCTTAAGGGCAATATAAGCAAGTGAGTATGAGTCATTGCACTGACCGGCATCAAGCACTCTTGGAATACCACCGATATCTCCAAGTTCAAGCATATTGTACCTATATTTTGCACAGCCAGCAGTCAATATTACATGATCTTTAGGAAGTCTTTTGGCAAGCTCTGTATAATATTCCCTTTCCTTTAATCTTCCATCGCATCCTGCCATAACTACAAATCTCTTGATGGCTCCGCTTTGAACAGCTTCTATTACTTTATCTGCAAGGCTCAATACCTGATTGTGTGCAAAACCTATAACAATCTTTTTCCCTTCTGTTGGTGTAAGGCCGCCTAAGTCCTTAGCC
>JASKJZ010000083.1 GCA_030154385.1 Clostridiales bacterium | reverse complement strand
TATTCTTTGGTGTAAAGCTCCTCCTGAAACGAAATAAATTCGCCAATCATTGCCCGAAGGCTAAAGGTATGCGGCTGCTGGTCTTTTACTGCCAACATATTTACCCCGTAGGTATCCTCCATTGCCGTCTTTTTGTAAAGTCCATTTAATAGGTTTTCTACATCCTTGTCCTTTTTTACCTCGACCACGATACGGATCCCCTCCTTAGAGGATTCATCCCGTACATCATAGATTTCGTCAAATACCTTATCCTTCATAAGCATTGCCAGAGCCTCCACAAGCTTTGACTTATTGCCTGCCATCGTATAAGGAATTTCGGTAATGACAATATTTTGCCTTCCATTTTCTCCCTTTTCGATCTCAGTTTTGGCGCGAAGCTTAATCTTTCCTTCTCCCGTTTCATAAATCGCGGAGAGCTCTGCCTGATTGATAATCGTACCGCCCGTTGGAAAATCAGGACCTTTTATATAGTGCATCAGCTCCCTTGTGTTAAGTGCTGGATTTTCCAGATAAGCGATTGTTCCATCGATAACTTCTCCTGGATTGTGCGGCGGCATATTGGTCGCCATACCAACCGCAATTCCTGTCGTTCCGTTGATTAAGAGATTGGGAAGCATCGCAGGAAGTACCACGGGCTCCTTCTCGCTATCATCAAAGTTTGGTACAAATTCGACCAGCCCTTGATCTAAATGCTCCAAAAGTGTCATCGCTCCAGGGGATAGTCTGGCCTCTGTATAACGCATCGCGGCGGCTCCATCCCCATCAATCGAACCAAAGTTTCCATGTCCATCCACCAGTGGAATTGAAAGTGAATAGTCCTCTGTCATATGCACCAGGGCATCGTAAATAGAGGAGTCTCCATGTGGGTGATATTTACCCATGGTATCTCCCACGATACGGGCACTTTTCCGGTGTGGTTTTTTCGGATCTAAACCCAGCTCATTCATTGCATATAAAATTCTTCGCTGTACTGGTTTTAGACCATCCCTGATGTCAGGAAGGGCTCTTGCTATAATCACGCTCATCGCATAATCCCGATATGAATTTTTCATTTCCTCGGAATAGTCAAGCTGTATGATGGTTTCTTCTATCAAATTCATTTCGTACTCCTTCTATATTTGATGCATCAAATATCAATTTTCGCATACTTAGCTTCTTCGATAATAAACTCACGTCTTGGTGGCACGTTACTACTCATAAGAATGGAAGTAATTTCATCTGCTTCCACCGTATCACTAATGGATACCTGTGCTAACACCCTCGTTTCAGGATTTAACGTCGTTTCCCAAAGCTGATCAGCATCCATTTCTCCAAGGCCTTTGTAGCGTTGCAAGCTTAAGATTTTATTGCCGGGAAGCTTTCGAAACTTCTCAAGTTCAAAGTCATTAAATAAATACTGTGCCTTTTTTTTCTTTTTTCCTCGTTCCGTAGTTTCATAATCTACTTTATATAAAGGCGGAAGCCCCCGATAAATCTTGCCCTCGTTAATTAACTCTGGCATAAAACGATAAAAGAAGGTGAGTAAGAGCGTGCTGATATGAGCGCCATCGACATCGGCATCGGTCAAAATGATGATTTTATGATAGCGTAGCTTGTTGATATCAAACTCATCTCCAATCCCACAGCCAAAGGAGGCAATCATGGATTTGATTTCATTGTTTACTAATATTTTTTCAAGCGTTGCCTTTTCTACGTTTAGAATTTTACCGCGAAGTGGAAGCACCGCCTGTGTTTTTCGATTTCTAGCCGTCTTTACGGTACCACCCGCAGAATCACCCTCGACAATATAGACCTCGCACTCCTCTGGCTTTTTTGAGGAACAAGAGGCAAGCTTACTTCTGGTGTCCACATCGTTTAGTTGTTTTAATACCGCAGTTCTTGCCTTATCCCCTGCTTTTCTTGCATTGTAGGACTTCATTGCATTATCAAGAATCTTTTTTAATTGCTCGACATTCTTGTCAAAATAGCGCGTGACCTCACTGCTAAACACCTCATCGACCGCACCTTTGGCATCAGTATTGCCAAGCTTTGTTTTGGTCTGTCCTTCAAATTGAGGATCAGGGTGTTTGATAGAAATAATCGCAACCAGACCATTTCGGATGTCCTTTCCATCAAAATTTTCATCCTTATCCTTTAAGATTCCAAGCTCTCTGGCATATTGATTCATAACACGGGTTAATGCCATCTTAAACCCCGTCACAAGAGTTCCGCCATCCACAACATTGATTCGGTTACAGTAGGCATTGATTTGTTCGCTAAAGCTGCTCGTATATTGGAAGGCGAGCTCTACCTCAATATCTCCACTAACGCCCTCCGCATATACAACCTCCTCGTGAATGGGTGTCATATCTCTTACCAAATAGCTTACAAAGCTCTTGATTCCATATTCTTCGCAATAGGTTTTCTCCACTCCATTTTGTTCATCTACAAAATGAATCACAAGATTTTTATTTAAAAAGGCAATTTCCTTTAGCTTCTTTCGGATGGTCTCTGCCTTAAATTCGACCGTTTCAAAGATTGTTTCATCCGGGTAAAAAGTCACGGTGGTACCCGTATCGGATTTATTGCATTTTCCGACCACTGGCAAAAGCCCATCTTCCAGCTTTGTTACGGGATGTCCCCCTTCTTTGTATTCATCGCGGTAGATAAGTCCTTCTCTTCGAACCTCGACGATAAGACGTTTTGACAGTGCATTTACCACAGAAGCACCTACTCCGTGTAGTCCGCCCGAAACCTTATAGGCAGAATTTCCGAATTTTCCTCCTGCATGTAAAATGGTATAGACGACACGTACCGTCGGAATCTTTTTCGTCGGATGCAGATCCACTGGTACCCCTCGCCCATTGTCCTTTATTGTGATACCACCATCTTTTTTTAAGATGATTTCGATACAATTGCAAAAGCCAGCCAAGTGCTCATCAATACCATTGTCTAGTATCTCCCAGATCAGATGATGGAGTCCTCTTGTACCTGTGCTTCCAATGTACATACCCGGACGCTTTCTAACTGCTTCGAGTCCCTCCAATACTACAATCTGACTTCCATTATATTGCTCCACTATACGCGTTCCCCTTTCTTCTCTGCTTCTCAATGGATGTTAGTATATCATATCTGTCCCCCTTCTGCCAAGACCAAGTATTTCTAACGATTTTATTTCAGTTTCCTTTCTTTTTCCTTTCTTTTTCGTTTTATTTAACACTTTATTCACGGAATGGTCACACTTTTTTATGATAATAGAAAACAGATTATTAGCATTATCTACCAGAAAGGAGAACCATAATGACAAAAAGAATACTCGTGTCTCTTCTTACGCTTGCCCTGATTTTCACCTCTTTTGCGCTACCCGCAACTAACGTTCAGGCTGCAAGCGATTCTTCTTATAAAGGAGAGACTGTCTTGTTAAGCGGTATCATGGAGGATTTTTCGCTTAGCAAACTTCAAAGTACCAAAAGCTATGTAAGCCGTCAACAATTCGCAAAAATGCTCGTAAATGCCTCTACCTACCAAGGACAGGTAGAAACCTCCATTAAGACCTCTCTTTACAAGGATGTATCCTACAAAAATAAATATGCCGGATACATAAAAGTAGCCGTCGAGCAAGGCTGGATGAGCGCTACCATCACAGGCAAATTCAACCCTTCCTCAAAAATCACAACAAAGGATGCTGCAAAAGCACTTCTTGGCCTTCTTGGTTATGAAAGCAGTGATTTTTCTGGAAACCTTGTCAATGCACAAATGGCAAAGTTCAATGCCCTGGATCTAAATGATAACGTAGAAAAGACCAAAAACCAGACCCTTACCTTTTCGGACTGTACCAATCTTTTTTATAACCTTTTAACCGCAAAGACAAAAGCAGGTGCTGTTTACGGCTCTTCTGTACTTGACGTGACCATGAATACGAACGGAGAGGTCGATTATCTTTCTCTTTTGAAAACGAGCTTAGAGGGACCGATTCTTATGACCTCCAGTCTTTCAAAGGTTCTGCCTTTTTCCACAAAGAGCGCTTCGATTTATTTAAATGAAGAGGCAAGTAGTGCTTCCTCAATCAATCCCTATGATATTATCTACTACTCCAAGGAATTAAATACCGTCTGGGCTTATAATACCAAGGTTTCTGGAGTCCTTACCAATGTATCTCCAAACCGCACCTCCCCTACTTCTATTACCATTGGGAATGACACCTATACCCTTGGGAATAAGGACATGGTTTATGCCTTTTCAAGTCTTGGCGATTTTCCAATCAACAGCGCGGTAACACTGTTTCTTGGAATGGATGACGAAGTAGTAGCTGCTCTTGGTACCTCTGATTATGGGATTGACAGCTATGGTGTTGTTACCGAAACTGGCTCCTATGCAAATGCTAGCAGCGATAATACCAACGACCGCTATTTCACCATGGTAACAGCAAATGCAAACAGTACGACCTACTATTATGATTCCAGCGATCTGACTCTATTGGTGGGTGACCTGGTTCATGTCTCGTATGCAAGCAGTGGGCAGACCATTGAAAAAATTACACAATCTTACTTTAAGCTTGCCAACACGACTGTAAATGCTTCGACCCGAAAGATTGGTTCCTATAAGGTAGCAGAGGATGCCGTTATTGTTGATATTCATGACACCTCCTATCAGTCCATCTCACTGGATAAGATTAATGGAATCACGCTTACTTATACGAATGTTTTGTACTACGCCTTTAACGATGCAGATGAGATTACCTCTCTTATTTTAGAAGACACGATAAATGATGATTATACCTACGGGGTAATTACCTCTCTTTACACCTCAGGTACGACCACCACATACTCTTATTTGGTAGACGGTGCCACAAAGACCGTTTCTGCAAGCTTAGTAGCAAATAGTCCCGTAGCCGGTGTCGGTGTTCGTGTTGACACCTACACAAGCGCCTCTGGAAGTGTCTCCTCCGTAAGCTTCACCGCACTCGAAGCAAAAACGGTTACTTCCCTGACTGCCGGAAGCATTACAACCGCAGAATGGACCAAAACCTTGGCATCAAATGCCTCCATCTATTACAAAGACAGCTCTGGAAGCTTTCAGAGTACAACACTTTCCAAAGTATCAAATCTGAATAAATATAAATTAACTGCCTACTATGATAATTCGACCGGCGTATCCAAACAGGTCTGCATCATCATTGCACAAGACAAGTAAAGGGAAGGATGGAGACTATGAAGCTATTTTCAAAAAATAAAAAAATCTTAACGAAAAAACAAAAACGAATCAAACGGATTATAACCATTGTAATTATCCTGGTCTTGGTTATAATTGGTGTTCGCTTTGCCTTAAAAGAAACCATTTCAAGCCTTACAAGCAAGGACGAAGAAAGCACGTATGAAACAAAAGAGGTAGAAAGAAGAACGATTGAAAACTATCTTTCCTCTTCTGGTACCGTAGCTCCTTTGGATACCTATTCCGTTACCACGGTATCCTCGGTAGAAGGAACCATAATTTCTGCTGATTTTGAGGAAGGAGATTCTGTAAATAAGGGTGATGTTCTTTATCAAATCTCCACAGACAGCATGGAATCTACCTTAACCAGTGCGCAAAACTCCGTGACGCGTGCCGAAAAAAAATACAAAGAAGCCGTGGCAGATTATAACAAACAAAAGGCAGACGATTCTGACTTGATTATCACTGCTGATACGGAAGGTTATGTAAAAACCATGAATTATGGAGTAGGGGATACCGTAAAAACCAATGCAACGGTCGCTGATATCTACGATAACAAATACATGCTGCTGACGGTTCCATTTAATGCCTCCGACGTTACGGATTCTCTTGTTGGAAAAAGTGCAACGGTTACTCTTTCCGATACCGATGAGACACTAAAGGGTACGGTAACAGAAATTGGAAGCGTGGATCAGACATTAAGCGGAAACCGAATTGTTCGAACGGTTACGATACAGGTTAAAAACCCCGGCGGTTTAGCAGTCGGTACGACTGCAACTGCCAACATTGGTTCCCTTTACTCGAACGAGGAAGGCACTTTCGCCATCCGTGATGAAGCGATTGTCACCTCTAGTATTGAGGGTGAGGTTGCAAAGCTTTATGTTTCTGAGGGGGATTGGGTAGAAAAAGGGGATATTATCCTACGACTTACCAGTGACACTTATGACAACCAGCTTGAAACCCTATCGGATCAGGTTGACTCCGCAAAAGATACACTGGATGATGCCGAAGCAAAGTTAGATGAAGTAAAAGAAAACTATACCGACTATACCATTACCTCCCCGATTACAGGAACGATTATTCAAAAGAATTACAAAGAAGGTGATACCTTAAGCTCTTCGGGGCAAAATACAACCCTTTGTCTCATTTATGATTTATCCGCTATGACCTTTGAGATGTCAGTCGATGAATTAGATGTTCACTCCGTTGAAGTAGGGCAAACAGTAAATATTACAGCCGATGCCCTGGAAGACGAAACCTTTGAAGGGGTGATTACAAATATCAGCCTGGTAAGCACCTCAAGCGGCGGTGTGACCCAGTATCCCGTCACCGTGCGAATTGACGAAGTTGGCGACCTTTTACCTGGCATGAATATCACAGGAGAAATCGTCATCGAATCCGTCGATAACGCACTCTCCATTCCTGCTGATGCACTGATGCGCGGGAATCAAGTCTATGTACAAGATGAAAGCGTGACCGAAGAGGTGGATGGTGTTCCAGCAGGCTTCCGGGCAGTTGATGTAACCACTGGAATCAGCGATGACGAATATGTAGAAATCACAGAGGGACTCTCAGAGGGAGATATTGTTTATGTTCCCGCCCGCGAGACCGGTATCGATACGAACATGATGATGGGGCCTGGCGGTCAAGGTAGTCAGGGAGCTCCTAATGGCCAAGGCGCCCCTGGCGGTGGTCAAGGTAGGCCAGGCAGCAACTAAGAGAGGAGGCAGCATGGAGCAAGAAAAGGTACAAAATCAGGTACAAAAAAAACAGCCTCTCATTGAACTCATTGACTTATGTAAAATCTACCATACGGGTGATGAAGAGGTTCGTGCCAATGATCACATTAATTTAAAAATCTATGATGGCGAGTTTGTCGCCATCATAGGAAAATCTGGAAGCGGGAAATCTACCACCATGAATATCATTGGCGCCTTGGATGTTCCAACCAGTGGAAAATACATCTTAGGTGGTATTGATGTCAGTGAGATGGAGGATGATGAACTGGCGGCAATCCGAAACAAAATGATAGGCTTTATCTTTCAGCAGTATCATCTGCTTCCAAAACTAAATATTCTGGAAAATGTGGAGCTCCCCCTCCTTTATGCCGGGAAGGGTAAAAGCGCAAGAAAGGAAGCAGCCCTAGCCGCACTCGAACAAGTCGGCATCAAAGAAAAATGGCACAATTACCCAAACCAGCTCTCGGGAGGACAGCAGCAGCGTGTCTCCATTGCCAGAGCACTTGCTGGAGCACCTTCCCTGATTCTTGCAGATGAGCCCACTGGTGCGTTAGACTCAAGAACCACAAAAGAGGTGCTTGCTTTCTTAAAAAAGCTCCATTCAAGGGGAACAACCGTTGTTCTCATCACTCACGACAATTCCGTGGCGATGCAGGCCAACCGTATCGTGCGCCTCTATGATGGAAAAATAATCTTTGATGGTCTGGCAGAGGATTACGTGGAGTTTGATGCCAATCTCGATCCCGCACTGTACGGTTAGAAGGAGGCAGATAACATATGAATATATATCAAGGCTTTCGTTTGGCCATAAAAAGTATTGTGTCAAACAAAATGCGATCAATCTTAACCATGCTGGGTATGATTATTGGTGTTGGCTCTGTAATAATCATCGCAGGTCTGATGCAAGGTGTTAGCAATTACATTGTAGATAGTTTTTCGGACATGGGCGTTAACATGATTTCAGTTAATGTAACCAGCACTGGTACAAGGCATGTAGACGAAGAGGATATGTTCCAGTTCGTATCCGATAATTCCGACATTTTTGAGGGTGTATCCCCTCTTGTCACCTCAAGTTTTACAATAAAGAATGGTACTTCTACAATTGATAGTGAAACAATTACAGGAACTGCTGAAACCTATGAAGCAATTAACACATTGACCCTTTCGTCCGGACGCTACATCAGCTATGCCGACGTTGCAAACCGCAAGTCCGTTTGCGTGCTTGGTACTTATGTAATCAGCGAACTATTTGATAACAACAATGTACTCGGAAAAACGGTAAAAATTAACGGCGAGACCTTCACAATCATTGGTATTGTCGAAGAAACCGCTGACGGGGAAGAAAGCTCTGCCGATGATTGTGTCTATGTCCCTTACACGAAGCTAGCCAGAATGTCCTTTATCGGAACCATATCAAGCTATAGCTTTGCAACCTATGGACGGGAATATGTGACGGACGGCGAAAGCTTGTTGGATGACTTCCTCTACGAAAAGCTACTGGATGAAGATCTTTACCGCATTAGTAGTATGACCTCATTACTAAATACCATAGATGACATGATGGCAGTACTTTCCAATATCCTAAGCGGTATTGCTGGTATCTCACTTTTAGTTGCTGGCATTGGTATTATGAATATTATGCTGGTTTCTGTGACGGAGCGTACCCAAGAAATCGGAATCCGTAAGTCACTTGGTGCAAGAAGGCGCGATATTTTGACCCAGTTCATTATTGAAGCTGGCTCTATCAGCGCGCTTGGTGGATTTATTGGAATCCTTCTTGGCTCTACTTTTGTGATTTACGCGGGCAGCCTCTTCGGTGTAAATGCTTCCCCATCGCTTTCATCCATCCTCCTATCCTTCTCGATTTCCGTTGGAATCGGACTGATTTTTGGTTATATGCCAGCTAGAAAAGCAGCAAGACTTAACCCAATTGATGCACTAAGAAGTGAATAAAGCAATTTATAAAAGAAAACGGATCTTCCAA
>JASKJZ010000082.1 GCA_030154385.1 Clostridiales bacterium | reverse complement strand
CGTGACTTGGTTCAAAGGAAAAGTACTAAATCAGGGGCTTGAAATTCATCTCAAGCTCCTGATTTTGAGCCCCTGACTTAGAACTTTTCTAATCTATTCATTATAGGTAATTCGTATTAGAATAGTAGTAATGTTATGATTAAGAGGGGAATAAATAATATGGAGAAAAAACTGATTTGGGTAGGGGAGGAAATTAATATGCTCTCACCCACTGAATTTCCAAAGGTATCCGAGATTGTTGAATACATGGTTGAGTCGATGATTGGGGAACCGGCTTTTGGCGTATTTAAGCAAAGAATAGAAGCATATAACACATTTATTCATCACATACATTACAATATAAAGGATTGCGTCTATCCTGAGGTCATGCTAATGCAGTGGAACAAAATAAAGCGTGTTTCGGTAAACGAGGGACTTACCAGTCTTCTGTCTGTATCCTATAATTTGAATCATTGTTATTTAGCTATGCTCTTAGAATATGGAATCAGTGTTGTTACGACAAATATTGACTTGTGTATCGAACTCGCGTATCAAGATATCATGGACAATAAAGATAATTTCCAGAGAATCGAGCATGAGAATGGAGTATCCATTTATGCTGCGAAACGAGAAGGGACTGGGAAAATTTATCATTTACATGGGACGATTGAGGAGCCAGCAACGATAGGAGGAAGCATGGAGATTGGAAAAGCTTATTTTTCCAACACTTTTCGTGCGTGTATGACGGATTGGATGAGTCAGGAATATACGGTATATGTTATTGGATATCCCTGCAAGGATATTTATGATGTGGTCACATATTTTGTCTATTTGAAGCATTACCTAAAATATCCGAAGTGGAAAATGGAGTATGTAACACATTCGTTTCGAAAAGATCTTTCCTATTATACCAAAGTGGTATGCTGTTGTTTTCAAGATGCTAAGATAATACATGAAAATGATTTGGATTTTCTTCGAATGATTTATCAAAAGGTCAGCAAAAATCGTGCGGGCAAAAGAAAGGAAAGAATAGAAGAAATCGAAGAGATTTGTAATAACCAGATAAAGGTGTCTTGTGAGTGGAAAAGTAAAGTCAATCAGAACTTACAAGAGATTATGGAATATCGAGATATTATGTTACTCCATATCAACCATGCCCTGGGTATTTCGGTTCCTGACTTAGATGTTGGAATTTATAGTCGACTGGAGGCTATGGATACACAAAAACGCTCAATGTATATGTCCTTGATGTTTCGATACCAATATAATTTGATTCCATACTATGGATACCATGCTCAAAAAGAAATACAAGAACCCTTGGATGGAATCGAAGAGGAGCTGCTTCGCTTGTGTCAGGATGGATACAATCAAAGGAACGTAAAAACCTCTAAAATTAGCGAAAAGACAGAGGTACTTCTTATGGATTATTTGTCTGCGCTAAGACGAGGGACAAAACATTCTGAGATGGAAGAAGAGGCAAAAGCTCTTTTAATTGAAATTGAGAACATGCTTCCAAAAGAAAAGGATGGTTTTTTTGTTGAAATTCCTCGAAATAATCATAAGGAATATGGAGACTTGTATTTGATGCGAGCAGCACTTCGATGTATTTCTTCCTATAATATGGATAATATCAAAGCAATTGATTATGATATACAAGGAGCTGGTTCTTATTACAGCATGACAGCGAATCTTCATGGCCTTGTTAAATCACTACGCTATAAGAGCCTTTGTTATTTTTGCTTTTACTATAAATATGGAAAGAAAAGCTATTATGACAAAGCGCAAAAACTAAAAAAAGTTATAGCAGAGCAACTGTTTTTTCAATGATTCGATGTCGCTCCGTGGGGTCGAGTGTTATGTACTCCTCATATGGGATGCTGGCAAGACTCATTTCTTGATTACATTTATAACAATGCGTTTTGTATTTTGATACGTAACGAACTGCCTTGCAAGTTGGACATATATATACCTTTAACATAATTTTTCCTCCCTCCTATAAAAATTATAACGAAAAATAAGAGTTGGAGCAAGGAAAATTACTCGTATTTATTCGACAGAATACTAGGAAGTTTCCTCATAATTTTCAAAGAGGAAGGTAAATGTTGTTCCATTTCCGAGTCTGCTGTCGACCGTTACTTCACCGTCATGCTTTAATACAATATGCTTTGCAATGACGAGTCCAAGACCGGATCCGCTTTCGTTTTGACGAAGCTTCGACCGATAAAATTTTTCGAAAATATTCGGAAGATCTTCTTTTGAAATTCCAATTCCCTCGTCCTTGATTGAAATTTTTAAGGGGTTAGAGGATAAGAGGCGAATTTCAATCGGGGAGCCATTTGGTGAAAACTTAATGGCGTTATCTATAATAATAATAAAGAGTTGTCGAAGACGGTCATAATCACCGAGCATCATAATACAGTCGGAATCCTTAAGTAAGGTTAAGCGGATGTCTTTTTTTGCTGCAATTACGGTAGTGCTTCGCAAAACATCATCAAATACCTGAACCAGATTGACTGGTTCTTTTTCAATTTCAAAATGCGGATTTTGCATTTTAGATAAAAGAAGGAGATCGCCAACCAATCGTTCCATACTCTTACATTCATTTAAAATACGGAAGTAGTACTGTTTAATTTTTTCGGGATTTGTGACCACACCATCATTTAAGGTCTCTGAGTATCCTCGAATAACGGTGATAGGAGTTCGAAGCTCATGGGAAACATTTGCAAAAAAATCAAGACGCATCTGATCTAATTCTTTTCTTGCTTCTTCGTTTTGGGACAGTCGCTCTGCTAAAATATCCATCGTGCAGGCGAGATCTCCGAGTTCATCTTTTCGAAGAATCCCTGTTTTTTGATGATAATCTCCATCCGCTAACTTTTGTGCAGAAGCACTCATGGTAAGAATTGGTTTTGAAAGCTGTCTGGCAAATACATACGCAATAAGAAAGGAAATGATAAAAGACAAAACGGCACTGATTAAAATAAAGTTTCGGCTGCTTTTGATTAGCTTGTTCTGACTCTCTACAAAGGTATTTAGAAGAACTGCCCCAATTACATTGCCTCCACTGTCTCGAATAGGGGTGGCAAGGCGCATCATGGTCTTTCCATAAATGGCATCAAAGCTGCTGATGACCTTAACGTTATTATGAAATGCACTATCCAGAACCGATTCCATATCCTTAGAAAGTACCATATTATCAATCAAGACATTGGAAAAACGACTGTCCATCGGATTATCTGGATTTGGGACAATCCAGATATCCGTATTTTCAATCAATAGGATTTCTTGCCAGGATAGTAAATAAGAAGAATAATTTTCAGTATCCTTATTGTTTACATAGGTAGCAATGTTACTTGCAAGCTGTTGCCCTTGATTGGCTAATTTTTCTTCGTACGAACTTGTAATATTCTTCGTATAAAGATTAAGAAAGATAGTGCCAATTAAGATTGCGATAAGGGCAAGAATGATAGCAAAGTAGAGGTAAATCCTTAAAAAAAGGCTAAAGCGAAGCTTTTTGAACAAATGGCGCATGTTATATTCCCTCGGTATCAAATTTGTAACCAACGCCCCAGATGGTTTTTATTGTCCATTCGGTATTATCTAATTTATCAATTTTCGAGCGCTGACGTTTGATATGGGAGTCAACGGTTCGACTATCTCCAAAATAATCAAAACCCCATAAGCTATCTAATAAATTATCTCTGGTAAATACCTTATTTGGATTATTTGCAAGTGTCCACATAGTCTCAATTTCCTTTTTCGTTAAGGATACCTTGGCACCTCCAATGGATAAGCTGTATTCATCAAGATTAATAAATAAGTTAGATATGGAAAGCACATTTTCGGAATTGGACGGTGAATCTGCAGGGGACATGCGGCGAAGGATAGCACGTACTCTGGCCATTACCTCGCTCGGACTAAATGGTTTTACAATGTAATCATCGGCACCAATATCAAGTCCCATAATTCGTTCAAAATCCTCGCCTCTCGCGGTAATTAAAATAATAGGTACATTAGATTCACTTCGTATCTTACGGCACACCTCGTATCCATCTTCCTTTGGCATCATGACGTCTAAGAGAACAACGGCAGGTCTATGTTCATGGAACAGACGAAAAGCCATCTCGCCATCGGATGCGATCAGGGGTGAAAATCCTTCTTTTTCGGCATATGTAGCTAAGATATCGGTAATATCTTCATTGTCATCTGCGATTAAAATATGTTGCATAATAACCTCCAATGGTAAGTAATGTTTCTTCTATTATACACGGTATGATAGATAGTATGCTACATGAATTGTTTGACATTTTTGTGACGCAAATGCCAGTAATTCTTAAGAAATACTTACGAAATTGTAAAAAATTTATGTGGTGTTTGTCTAGTATTATAAGGAGATTGAAGGAACAAAACAAGTGAAATTGTATTAATTCTGACATTTTTCTGACAAAAAGTATGCGTATGATGATGATATAATAAAAAATACCAAATGTGATGCAATCATACCCAAGTTTGGAGGGATGAGACATGAGAAATGTATCTTTTATTATCAAAAAAGTCCTTATGTTTACCTTCGCACTTGCTTTGGTCAGCCTTTTGCCACTACAAAACAATTTCCTTTCCAATAACACAGTAGTTGCACAAGCGAGCGGAACAAAGAGCGATACTGCGTCATCTGGCGCTAGGTTGACGTATGAGACGATGAGACTTGTAGTAGGAAACGAACGTATCTTAAGTGTAAGGAATTTGGATCGGGATGCGGGTGAGTATGCAGTATTTAAGTCCTCTGATACAGAAAAAGTTGAAGTTGTTCAAGCTGCAGATTCCAAAGCAACCATTGTTGCAAAGGATGTTGCAAGCAAGGATGATGACGTTTACATAACGGTATTGATTAAGGATGCAAAGAAGCGTACGATAAAGACCTTGACCTGTAATGTTGTGGTTGGTCCACCAGCACAAAGTGTAAAATTTACAGAGCCTGAGCTTATCATAAGCTTAAGTGACGATTCTTCTATTACGCTCAAGGCAAGCATTAAGCCAGGAAACTCAGAAGAAAAACCAAAGATTGCCGTAAGCAAGGACGGAATTATTGATGTTTCGAATGAAGCCAGTATTGCCTCTGGAGTTGCTACGATATCCGTGAAGGGATTGGAACTTGGAACGGTTACGTTAACAATATCGATTGACAATGGATTGACTGACACTTGCACGATACAAGTAGTAGAATAAAGATTCAAACGGGGTTACTACCGTCTGAATCTTTTTTCATTTGTGAAAGAATGTTCCTGTTTTGCTTTCTGAGAAAGATAATTAAAAGAATGCGAAAGAATGATTTGACAAATCCAGATGAAATGCTATAATAACGGTAGAAGAGATAAAAATACAGAGAATAAATCTTTGACGAGACGAGTAAAATGTGGAAAGCAGCAGAGAGAGACACCCTATTTATGGCGCTGAAAGTGTCTTTGTGAAAAAACATTTGAAGACCACCTCTGAGTGACGATAATAAAGTCCGGTGATTCCGTTATCATCATAAAAGTGGTTTTGTGCATAGTAGTTTTATGCCAAAGCAATTAGGGTGGAACCGCGAATGAACATTCGTCCCTTCTAATCCATTTGGATTAGGAGGGATTTTTTTATTTCAGAAAGAAACGTTGAAAGGAGATTATAAGATGAAGATTACATTAAAAGATGGTTCACAAAAAGAATATCAAAAAGAGATGAGTGTTCTTGAGATTGCAGCAGATATCAGCGAGGGTCTTGCAAGAATGGCCTGTGCAGGCGAGGTAAATGGAGAGGTAGTAGACCTTAGACATGTAGTATCAGAGGACGCATCACTAAGCATACTGACAGCAAATGATGCGAAAGGGCTTTCTACCCTTCGTCACACAACCTCTCATGTACTTGCTCAAGCGGTAAAACGTGTTTTTCCCGAAGCAAAACTTGCTATCGGACCTAGCATTGATACAGGATTTTATTACGATTTCGAGGCAGATCCTTTTAGCAGAGAAGATTTGGATAAGCTGGAAGCGGAGATGAAAAAAATCATCAAAGAGGGAGATAAGCTAGAGCGTTTTACGCTAAGCCGCGAAGAGGCCATTGCCTTTATGAAAGAAAAGAAAGAACCATACAAGGTGGAATTAATTGAAGATCTTCCACAGGATGCGGAAATTTCTTTTTATAAGCAGGGAGATTTTACCGATCTTTGTGCAGGACCACATCTTATGTCAACCAAGAACATTAAGGCGTTCAAGTTGATTTCATCATCGGGTGCTTATTGGAGAGGCAGCGAAAAAAATAAGATGTTGCAGCGTATTTACGGAACCGCATTTGCAAAAAAAGAGGAGTTGGAAGCATATCTTGTTCATCTAGAAGAAATCAAGCAGCGTGATCATAATAAGCTTGGAAGAGAAATGGAATTGTTTACGACGGTTGATGTAATTGGACAGGGACTACCCCTTTTAATGCCAAAGGGAACCAAGATGGTACAAACCATGCAGCGTTGGATTGAGGATGAAGAGGAACGTCGCGGTTATGTTAGAACCAAAACACCATTTATGGCAAAGAGTGATTTATATAAGATATCAGGACATTGGGATCATTATAAGGATGGGATGTTCGTTCTGGGGGATGAAGAAAAGGATAAAGAGGTTTTTGCACTTCGTCCGATGACTTGTCCGTTCCAATATTATGTATACAAAGCAGGACAGCACTCATACCGTGATCTTCCAATCCGTTATGGAGAGACCTCTACGCTGTTTCGAAATGAAGATTCTGGAGAAATGCACGGTTTAACTAGAGTCCGTCAGTTCACCATTTCAGAGGGTCATTTAATCGTGACACCAGAGCAGGTTAATGAGGAATTTAAAGGTTGCCTTGAACTTGCAGTCTATTGCTTAAGAACACTCGGTCTGGAAAGTGATGTGACGTATCGTCTTTCCAAATGGGATCCAAATAACAAAGAAAAATACTTGGGTGATGAGGAGTATTGGAATTCGACACAAGGAAGAATTCGTGAGATTTTGACGGAAATGAACGTTCCATTTACCGAAGCAGACGGAGAAGCAGCTTTCTATGGTCCTAAAGTTGACATTCAGGCAAAGAATGTATATGGAAAAGAAGATACCATGATTACCATACAGCTTGACTGTGCTATCGCGGAGCAGTTTGATATGTTCTTCATTGGCGAAAATGGGGAAAAGAGACGTCCTTATATCATCCACAGAACTTCGATTGGCTGTTATGAAAGAACCTTGGCTTGGTTAATTGAAAAATATGCTGGAAAGTTCCCAACCTGGCTTTGCCCAGAGCAGGTACGTATCCTTCCAATATCGGAAAAATACGAAGCATATGCGGCAAAAGTGGAGGAGTCTTTAAAGGCAAACGGGATTCTTGCTACGGTAGATAATCGTTCGGAAAAAATTGGATATAAGATTCGAGAGACCAGACTTGCCAAGGTTCCTTACATGCTGGTAGTAGGACAAAAAGAAGAAGAAGCAGGACTTGTTTCCGTACGCAGCCGTTTTGCTGGTGATGAAGGACAAAAAGGGGTCGAGGTATTTATCGACCAGATTTGCAAAGAAATCCGTACAAAAGAGATTAGAGAAGAGCTTCCACAAGAAGAGAATAAGTAATACCAATCAGCGGAGAAAAGAAGGAGAGCAGTTTGCTCTTCTTCCTATTTTTTTAAAGAAATTGTGAGTTGAATCGAACTATTTTTTTGGATATAATGAGATAAAATGGTAAGAAAGTACTATTTTTTCAAGAAAGGGGTATGACGGTGAAACGAATCATGGTGGTGGATGATGCTTCCTTTATGCGAGCAACATTAAAGACGATGTTAGAGAAAAATGGATTTGTGGTAGTTGCGGAAGCTGAGGATGGAAATGAGGCAATTGAAAAATATGGAGAAATAAAACCAGATATTGTTACGATGGATATTACTATGCCAAAGCTTGGTGGACTGGAAGCGCTAAAAGGTATCATGGAGGCAGATCCAAAGGCTAAAGTCCTTATGGTATCTGCAATGGGGCAGGAGGATAAAGTGCGGCAGGCTATTATGTTTGGTGCCCGGTCATTTGTGGTCAAACCTTTTAAAGAAGAGCAATTAATAAAAGTGCTGCACCAGATTGGTTAATACGAAGGAAATTAGGGGATTATGAGAGATTTGTACAAAGAAAGCAGGTGAAGACTTGTCGGAGGAATCGATACAAGAAATCATGCTTGAGGCCTTTATTTATGAGACTTCTCAGCTTTTGGGGCAGCTTGAGGATGCAGTTCTTGCCAGCGAAAAGGACAATTGTTATTGTGAGGATGCGATTCACGAGGTATTTCGTGCGATGCATACCTTAAAAGGGTCTTCTTCTATGATGATGTTGGATAATATTTCCAATTTATCACATAAAATGGAAGACCTCTTCTTTTATATTCGAGAAGAGAAACCACAAACGGTTGATTGTGGAATGCTCTCCGATATTATTTTGTCGGGAATTGATTTTATCAAGGTTGAGCTAGAGAAAATAAAAAATCATGATGCGGTTGATGGCGATTGCCAGGAGCTGCTCAAGCAGATTGCAGATTGTTTATCATTTTTGAAAGAAAGACAGGAGAGTGTCTCATATCATGCGTTGATTTATTTTGATGAAGATTGTGGAATGGAGGATATACGTGCATATACCGCAGTTACTTCCTTTGAGGGAATGGTTGCGGAACTCCATCATGTACCAGAGGATATTATGACAGCGCCAGAAAGCGCAGAACTTATAAAAGAAAATGGTTTTTCGATGTTTTTTACTTCCAGGCAATCCAAAAGAGAGTTGGAAGAAGTATTAAGAAAAGTACCCTTCCAACGAAAAATTGTACTGGAAAGGTTGACAAATCCAAAAGAAATAGAACAAAAGGAATGCGAAGAGACAAAGGATACCGTCAAAATAAAAAATGAGAGT
>JASKJZ010000081.1 GCA_030154385.1 Clostridiales bacterium | reverse complement strand
TTGTCATTTCCTCCAGAGCAGAATTGTAAAATGCTGATTTCCCAATCGTTTCCAGCTTTGAATTTTCTGCAAACGTTACCTGCGACAGTTTTTCACATCGTTCAAATGCAAAATCGCCAATACTTGTTACTCCAACGGGTATTGTTATTTCCTCCAGAGCAGATCCAGAAAATGCTGATTTCCCAATCGTTGCAATTTTTGAATTCTCTGCAAACGTGACTTTCGTTAGATTTGAGCATCGAAGAAATGTGCTATCATTAATTATTTTTACGCTAGCAGGAATGTTGATGCTTCCTGTCAGACCACTTAATTGAAATGCAGACTCCCCAATCGTTTCCAGCTTTGAATTCTCTGCAAACGTTATCTGCGCCAGTTTCTCACATCGATCAAATGCAAAGTCACCTATACTTGTTACTTCGGCGGGTATCGTTATTTCCTTCAAAGCAGAATCAAATTCAAACGCAGCATATCCAATTATTGTTAGATGTGAATTCTCCCCTATTGTCACCTTGGTTAGTGCTGTACATGAATTGAATGCATCGTCACCAATGCTTGTTACTCCATTAGGTATCATAATTTCCTCTAGGGCAGTACCTTTAAACGCAGAATCTCCAATGGATGTCAGTTTTGAATTCTCCTCTATTGTCACCTTGGTTAGTGCTGTGCAGTAATAGAATGCAGAATCTCCAATTTCTGTTACGGTATAAGTAATCCCATTGTACTCCACTGCGCTTGGAATGTGATATTCCGTCCCACTATAACCATTTGCAACTACCGCTGCCGTTCCAGTATGGGAAGCGCCATCCTCGGTCAATACCTTAAAGCGTAATCCACTTCCACTGTCATTAAATATCTCTTCCACACTGGCAAATACAGGTACTGGCACCAACGTAGTTACCAGTATTAAACATACGATTACAGATACCATCCGTCGTATCAATTTTTTATACTTGCTTTCCCTCTTTGCTGAGCTTTTTATTAAACCTTCCACTCATCTTCCTCCTCAACATTACAATAATTTTTTTCAGTCTTTTCCTTCTGAGCCAACTCAAAAAGTTCCGTAACCGAAAGCTCCATCAGTTCGTTCCAATACACGCGATCGCAGTCCGTCTTTGCCTGTAAAAACAAATCACTTTTAATCAGCTGACAAAAGCGCGTGGTCTTTACTTTTTCTGATAGATCCAGTATGACGGTGTTCCCATTATTAAATCCTACCTTAAGCCGATACTCATTCATTGGCTCTACCGCCGTTATTTTTGGCATAGAAATACCTCCTGTAAAATCGAAAATTGAAAAAATCCATCCTACACATTGTAGGATGGATTTCCATACATTTCTATTACCCACTGGGTATTTTTCTTTATTTTTCGATAAGCATTTCCTTCGTAAGAAGTACACGAGAGTTAATTCCAAGCTTTGCAAACAGGCTTTTCATCTCTGCCTTTACGGTATTTGGTGAAATATAAAGTATTTCTGCGATTTCACGGTTGTTACGACCATCCACCGCCAATAACCCAATCTGGCGCTCACGTGGAGTCAAGCTCGGTGCTTCCTTTCTGAAGTATGCACTCTTTATCATTTCCACAGATTTTCGGTAAGGAACATATGCCCTTTTTATCTTTCCTATGAAATCCATGTATTTTGGTTTGCCTAAAAGCCTTGAAAGCACCGGCTCAATCTCCCTGGTATTTTCCACAAATGGCAGGATCAAGCCGTCTGGCATAGCAATGTCCATAGCACGCCCTAGAGCCTCGTTTGCACTTTCACTTCGAAACAGTGACTCATGTGCCGCTGTCTCATAAATATAGGTATATACCTGTACCAAAAGATTTGGAAAGATGGCAGCCTGCTGGCAAAAAGACTCTGTCATACCAAGGAGCTTCACATACTCCTTCTTTTGCAATAAGGCTTTTCCATAGACAATATCAGCAAAAGAAATAGAATTAAAAATCAAATGCTTTCCATATTCATGTTCCCAAATCCACTCAGCAACCTCATCTGTCTGATCCAACGCTTCAAAGAGATATCCTCTCACAAGATCCATCGCATAGAGTAACCAGTGTGTCTGGTATTTTACAGTCTCATGACGAGCCAGTGCTTCAATCTGCCCAATCTGCTCGGTCAACAAAGAAGCTTCTCCACGGCACAAAAAAACTCTTGCTAATACAAACAATCCACAAAGTTCAATATCAGCCTGTCCTTTCGCATGCGCCAGAGAAATTCCTTCTCTTGCAGCAATCTCGGCTTCACTATAATCTCCACAGAAATACATCCATTCTGCCTGAAATACAGACGCATACCCTTCCCCGTGACCATTCGTAAATTTCATATAACAGCTAGGTACTCTGTTCACATACTGCACCAGATCCTTAAGCTTTCCTGCCTCCCGATAATAGAGGTACAAAATAGAGGGAGCCCCAAAAGTAAATATATCTTTTAAATCAATAAAGCGGGGAGCGAAATGAAGCAATTTATAAGCTTTTTGATGATGTTCCCGCATCTTATCAATATCATTAAATGCATGATACGCTAAAAGCAGTTCATATTCTCCAGTAAGCTGTGTACGCTCCTCTATGGTAAATTCCTGATTTTTTTGCATGGATCTCTCAAAATCACGGCAGCCTCTATAGAACCATTCCAGCTCACGAAACAACGTAGTCATATCCATGCAAAAAGACAAGATAGAAAAAGGATGCCTGTTTTTTACCTCTTCCGAACAGTCCCTATAACAGCAAAGCAACAGATCCTTATGTTTTCGATGCAAATTTCTTGGATTTTTTGTACCAAGAATCAAAAGCACATCATCAAACTGTCCAGCATGATAAAAACATTCCATCGCAGAAATCAGCTGACCATTATTCCTCATTGCTTCTCCAGTTTTTTTCCATAGGGTTCTCTGTTTCTCCATTGTGAGCTTTTCAAACTGCTCCTTAAGACAAAGGCGGAAGATATTATGTAACGAATATTGAAACGTCACCGAGTCTTTCTTCATAAAAGCGTTGGAATACAACAATTCTTCCAGCAGCTGCTCCGCATTTTCCTGCTCCCATACCTCTTTTGCCTGTTTCAGATTGAATACGTCAAACTGGCAAATTGACAAAAGAAAATCCTTTTTATCCGGATCAAGCGGATCATAAATGGTCTGGTAGATCAGTTCCTGGACACTTGATGTAAATACAAAGTCCCCATGCATCCGATAATCGAGCGTAAACAGATACAGCGCCGATATCCAGCCCTCACTGTATTGGCACAGCTCTTTTAGTTGCTGCTCACTTAGTAAAATTCCCTGCATAGAAAAATATAATTCGATATCCGCCTTGGAAAATGAGAGATCATTTGTTCCAATTTTGTATAAATAACCCTTAAGTTCTAATTCTCCCGCCCCTTTAAATGAATTCCTCGTAATCAGAATAAGATGCAAGTTTTCTGGCATATGTTTGATAAACAGGAACAGGAATTCGTCGGCTTCGCTTGATTTTATATAGTGGTAATCATCAATAACAAAAAACGTATCTCTTACTACATGAAGGGATTCCAGTACCAGCATCAGCTCTCGCTTTACAAATCTTCCCTCCAATATCCCGATCTGTGCAAGTTTGTCTGCACATTCTCTATCTAATTCCTTAACAGCATGGTAAAATCCTGCCCAAAAATCACTGGACGTCTTATCATAGATTTTCTGCCATACAATATTGGCATCCATACGCGACACTGCTTCTGTAACCCATGTTGTCTTTCCATAGCCCATAGGCGCTACTACAAGCGTGGCAGGATAAGCGTTCAAAAGCTTCATCCTTTGACTTAGATTCTCACTGAAATAAGTAATGTGTTCTGTTCCATTTTTATATTCCTGCATTCGATATCCCTCTGGTTATTCATCCTAATATTTCCATGATTAAATATTATCATACAATATGCAAATGCACCATTACTCGTTTTCCTACTTTTCATTCCGCTTTTTTCTGCATTGTAAGAGAAACATTTTTAAAAGAAGTAATACATGTGTCTGGATACATCTGCTGCATTTAAAAATAAAATAGCACAAATCTTTACACTTACAAAGATTTGCGCTATTTTTCTTCTATACTCCTCTATTTTGTTACACTTATGATAGTATTAACTAAGAGGTTTTTTGTATCTTGTTAATTCACCACTAAGCGTCCAAAATAAGTACTATATGAATTTTTAGCATCTTGAACTTCAATTACTGCTTTATCATACGCTGCTATTATTGGAGTTCCTTCCTTTACTTCAACCTCATTATTCGAATCGTATAAATGAAGGATTATCTTAATTTCACCCGAAGCAACCGCATCTTTACTTACAATCTTGACTTCCTTGTAGTTTTCGGGATTGTCAGTTCTTACCTGCACCAGCATACCCGATAGATCTAGTGTTTCTCCCGCCTTATATGTTAGCTTTGGTTTTTGAGTAACCCAGATTGATTCTTCGTCTGGTGTCTGTTTTACCGTTACTAAAAATGTTTGCTCTACATCACTCGAACACCAGAATCTGTACTGATCCCTTGGCAATTTCAAATACATATTAAATGTATAGGTACCAATATCACCCTCATACGGACTTCCCTCGTCACTCCACCAACTATTTTTATCATTTATGCCATTCACCTCTGCCGATATTTCTTTGGTAGTTCCATCTTCTAAGGTTGCTGTAAGCGTTACCTTCTTATTTTCAAAATACTGCCCTTCCAACTGATAACTACGACATAAAAACAAATCAGATTTTATCTCTATCGGAGTATTGATGTAAGAAATATCAGTAACTCCAGGGCGTATTTCTGTCTGAATTGGATCGACTATAATATCTGCCCTAATGTCATCAAAATTATAATTATAGTATGCGGTATATTGGTATTCAAAACTTGGCTTAAAGGTATATTGAATCGCTCCACCTGTTACTGTTGTTTGTGTATTATAATACCAATTGTATACTGGTATCGTATCTGTTTCACCAGAAGATCTGATAATTTCTACCGAATCTGACAGTTTATCGGCATATACCGAAGCCTCTACCATGTCATGGTCGGTTAAATGCTCATCTGTTTTTATCTCGATTGGAGCAATTGGCATATGTCCAGTTGCATCGATTCCTTCAATATTAACATTGATTTTTTTATACACATTTTTGTCAGTTCTGGAAGTAGCGGTAATCGTTGTCATACCCTTGTAAGATGCTAAAAATGTACCATTTGTATGACTGATATCATTTCCATTGCTTGACTTCCATGTCACAAACTTATATGCTTCCTTATCTGGTGCTACCGTCACAAGTGCATTTAAGTTTAAGACCTCACCAACCTTCATGGTTGCTGGTGCATTTACTTCAATTCCCGAAATGGTTATCGCTTCTGTTTTAGGTTTAAAAGCTGTCTGTGTTGTACTAGGAGCTTCGCTATCTTCATCAAAGTCAACGCTGCTTACTGTCTGAGGCGTCACGACATTTACCGTTCGCTCCACCCGGTATCTTCCACTGGAGGCATTCGCTTGCTTCGCTTTGTACCCTACTGGCATTTCTACATCAAATTCGAATACATACTTTCCTGGAACCGTTCCATTGAACTTATCAGCAGAAGAGCTATAATAACTGTAGATTTCACATGGGTGTGTCGTACCATCTTCTGCTTTCAGTGTAAACGTATTATCTTTTTTATTCGACCATATAAACTGGTGTAATACATCTCGTCCCTTTACTGCATGTGTGTCTTCCGACAATGTAAGTTCTGGTAGCTGGTCATACCCTGTGATTGCAATTCGATCGTCGGTTTGCTTTGCTTGCACATCAACAATAACACGGATGTTGCAGTAGTCATCTCCGCCATATCCATCTGGAAGATCACTGTTTCCCGTTATCATATATTTGCCCAGTCTTCCTCCATCAAAATCACCATACCAATGATCATCTAAGGTAGTTTTTAGAGTTCCCACGGTATTGTTATCTTCGTAGACAATTTCAACATCCTTGGGAAGTTTCCCAGACGCTTTTAACAGGGATAGATCCATAATTTTCTCATCTTTATTAAGAACTATGGTTGGAAGTTCCTTGTAACTTACTACTTTTTTACCTTGAATATGGATATCTACCACTCCATATGCATTTTTGTTTGCCTTTGATCGAACTTCTACCCGTACGATACCAGGATCGACTGGATCTAACTTTCCTGTACTAGCATCAATTGTTGCAACACCCATGCTAGAGCTTATGTTGTCATATACCTTCCATGTCACATTGGACATATTTGCTTTTAATGTAACTGGAGTACCTGCTACAACTGTGCCTGGATTTTCAATCACGATTTGGACAGCTTCACCACTTGCGGCTCCAGGATCTGTTGTTCCACCTGTGCTTCCACCAGCAGTTCCAGTATTCACAGTTTCTCCAGGCTTTACTGTTTTATCAAACGACTGGGTTCCTTTTACATTGTCCGCTATTTCAAGCTGCGTATTTTTTGTATTAACTTTGGTATCATTTCCTTCTACCTTAACACTTCCTACTTTACCATCTCCTTCAATGGTATTTTTATCCCCACGTGTAGTAACTTTTGTAACAGTTGCACCTAACGCAACTGAAATTTTTGCATTGGCTCCATCACTTCGTATCGCTTCAACCGTTGCACCGCCGCCAATTTTTACAACTGCGGCATCCCCGTTTGAAGTAAAGTCTTTTATATCTGCATTTATCGTAAGATTGCTATCTTTTCCATTATTATTTACGGAATCAATTGCTTTTTCAATGGTAACATGTGCATTTGCTGCCTTTTTATCAATCTGCAATGTATTGGCCTGAATATCAACCTTTAGACTTGCATTGGATGTAAGGTTAATCTTATCTATCTTTGATGCAGTTTCTCCTTCTGCTGCCTTATCCAGCAATTGAATCTTTTGACCCGTAACACTTCCGCTAACCGTTGCCGTTCCAATTTCACATGCTTTTGTCTCAATATTTACATTCGAGTTGGTAGCCGATTTAATTTCTAAATTTCCCTTAAAACCATCCAACGATACGGTTATATTCCCGTTCAACTTTGTGCTAACCGTTATCGATTTAATGGTAGCAGAACCATTTTGCTTGATCGATACATTCCCAACAGCATCTAGCTCAACAATTACAGTTCCTTTTCCTGCAATTAGTGTAGGTAATGTGCTGGCATCTATTGTTTTTGGCTCATCGAGTCCTACTGCCATCGTCTTTACGTCCGCCTCTTTTTCATCCACCATAACATTTGCTATGTTACAATTGGTTACGCTTACCGTATAAGCTGCCCCATTTTGCATTTTAAGAGTGCCTCTGATAACTACATGATCCAATACAACAGAAGCATTTCCTACACTGTTTGAAATTGTCAGGTCGTCATAAGATGCATTTGATATCGTTGCCGTTCCATTTTCTACATTTTTATTACTAATTGTTGCGTCATTTCCTTTCACCGTTACTTTTACTTTTGCTGTTTTTCCACTGTTGTCCTTAGCTTCTACGGTAATCGTTGCCGTTCCCTTGCCAACTGCTTTGATTTTACCTTTTGAGGATACCGTTGCCACCTTATTATTAGAAGATTTGTAAGCTAGTTTCTTATTTGAAGCTTTCTTAGAGGATACCGTTGCTTTAATAGTGCTGGTTTTTCCAACTTTAAGGGTTACTTTACTCTTTGCAACACTTATCTTTGAAACCTTAGTTCCAATCGTTACCTTTATTGCTATCTGTTTTTTACTTCCATCTTTCGTTGTTGCTTTAATAACAGCAGTACCACTTCTGATTCCTTTTACCAATCCAGTACTTGAAACCGTTGCAATCTTTTTATTGCTTGTCGACCACACCAGTTTCTTATTGGTTGCAGTTGCAGGTTTTACTTCTGTTTTAATCTGATAGGTTTTGCCTTTGGCTATTGTCATAGTCTTGTATGCGACATTTGTAGTCGATATCGATGTTGTCTTAACTGTTTTTTTTGTAGCTTCCACCGATTGCACTGGCAACATTGATATCACAAGTGCGAACGTTAATAAAAATGCTACTACTTTTTTCCACCTATTTTTCATCATCTAATCTCCCTTAATTTTAATTTGGACGTTTTTTTGTTTTTCCATCAAACTTTTTTCTTCATAGCTTATTTTGCTCCTTTATGTTCTTATTATGACACACGATCTATCTATGCCATTTAAGCTTATCATCCAAACTACTACAAAAAAATATACTATATTCACATTTCTTGGTAATATATTCACATCTTTATTCGAGCGAGCGAATTCTTACGGTCTTCGATGTGGATGAATATCATAATACCACTCCCAATCAACGCTTTTGTCCGTCGGTTTACCGTCTGTTCGGTGAAATACGGTTTTGAATTCCTCCATTCCTCCACCATCATAAGCCTGATGAATACTAAAATGCGTAATGATATCGGTTTCTGTATCATACTCCAATCGTTCTTCGGTTTGCACATATTTTAAACCATCGGGGTCGTTTACATCTGGGCAATCAAATGTATCCGAAATTACAAGCAAGTCCCCTCTCTCCTCCAAAACAGTGTATATATCACGGGTAATTTTTTCCCACGTGGGTTCGCGTACTTCTATATTGTTTACCGTATTCTTTTTGCATATCGCATCCAATGCAAAATCTCTTGCATCAAAGCCACCACGTGGTCGAATCGCAAGCAAACTACCATCCTCTGCTTCCCACAGTCCAACAAAGATTTGTTCTTGCTTGGTCAAAGGACGAACCTCAGTCTTAGATTCCGCTTTCTTTAAATCTGCTACTGATTCAATCATATAGAACGTAAATAGGCCACCAAAAACAATAACAATTAAAAGAAGTGTCGACACCATAACAATTATGATTTTTTTTATTCTTCTAGATGCTTTCATTTTCCAAATACCTCTATTTTTTTTGTATTTCGACTGGTATCTTATTTTCTTTTGCATACTTTTG
>JASKJZ010000080.1 GCA_030154385.1 Clostridiales bacterium | reverse complement strand
CTTAGTGAAATTGGGAATATTATTGCAGGAGCATATCTGTCTTCTATTTCAACGCTTACGAATTTGACAATTACCTCGTCCGTACCCTATATGGCGATTGATATGGCAGGCGCTATATTGAGTGTTCCTGCTATTGAATTTGGAAAAGTTGGTGATAAGGCACTGGTAATAAAGACGCAGATTGCACAAGATGGTAACGAAGTGAATGGATACTTTGTTTTGATTCCGACGATGGATTCCTACATTAAGATGATGTCCTCCCTAGGACTTTAAAGTGGTTATAAATATGGGTAATATGATAAAAGTTGGTATGGCTGACTATAATATTTGTCAATCACCAGATGCAATTACAACACTTGGCCTTGGATCATGCGTGGGGGTCACGCTATATGATTCGGTAAGAAAAATTGCTGGTTTGGCACATATTATGCTTCCAGACAGTACTTTGGTTAGAAACAACAGTAATATTGCAAAGTTTGCGGACACAGGAATTGATGCGTGCATCACTCAGATGGTGAGATCTGGAGCAAGCAGGCAAGGTTTAACTGCAAAGATTGCTGGTGGAGCCCAGATGTTTGCATTTGGCAGCAATAATGATATGCTACGAATAGGGGAACGTAATGTAGAGGCAACAAAAAAGAAATTAAGAGAACTTGGAATTCATATTTTAGCTGAGGATACAGGGGCTAATTATGGAAGAACCATTGAATTTTATCCAGAGACGGGAGCATTGTTAATCAAGGCAGTTGGTAAAGAAATCAAAACTTTATAAGGACAGGGTAGAAGCGTGCAACTGAAATATATTCCTGCACTCTCGATGTTGACGGCAGGCGCAGTCATATGTATTGTTAGTATTGCTAATAAGATGGACAAGTTGTTAAGCTTGGAAATTTTATTAGGAGTACTTATTGCTTTTTATATTATAGGATTGATTGCAAAAGCAATCATTACAAAAGTCATAGAATCTGGCGGTATAAAAGAAGATAGTCAGGCAGAGGATGAACAGACACAAGAGGATGAAGACGGACAAGAAGCTACCGAAGAGCCAGAGGATTCAAACGAGGGAAAATAGGAGGCATAGATGAACGAAGAGGAAAAAAGTAAGCTTTGGGTTGAATATGCAAAAGTAAAGTCCCCTGCTGTTCGTGAGAAATTGATTATTGAATATGCCGGACTTGTTAAGGTAGTTGCAGGTCGTCTTAGCATGTATCTGGGTTATACCGTAGAATATGATGATTTGGTTGGATATGGTACCTTTGGGCTGATTGATGCAATTGATAAGTTTGATAATTTAAAAGGTGTTAAATTTGAAACCTATGCAAGTCTTAGGATACGAGGTGCCATACTGGATCAAATTCGAAAAATGGATTGGATTCCAAGAACCCTACGACAAAAACAAAAAAAATTAGATGCTGCATATCAAAAAATTGAGGTGGAAAAAGGTCGACTTGGTACGGATGAAGAGATTGCCCAGGAATTGGAAATTTCGATTGAGGAATTAAGCACTTGGCAATCACAGACAAAGGTTACCAATTTAATTTCTTTGGATGAATTTGTGGAGCAGGGATCTGAAATTAAAATGGAGACTTCGCCTGGATCGCATTCACATTTTGAGCAACCAGAGGAGGTAATGGAAAAACAGGAATTAAAACGCCAGCTTGTAGAAGTAATGAATACCCTAACGGATAATGAAAAAAAGGTAATTCTTTTTTATTATTATGAGGAACTAACATTGAAGGAAATAAGCAAAGTTCTTGAAGTTTCCGAATCAAGAGTTTCACAGCTTCATACAAAAGCGCTGCAAAAAATGAAGAGTCGCCTAGGTGGGAGTATGGAGGTTTTTCATCGATAATACGGGAGTTAATCGTAAAGAGAGAATGGGGGACAAAAATGAGTAAAAATGGATATTTTCAGTTGATACATAAGGAAAATGGAACCTTTATTCGAATGGTTCCAGCAGAAAATGGGGGACTGCCATTTACTTATGACATGTTAGCAAGATATCTGTCTACAAAAAAAATAGTCAATTATAATGTGAAGCAGGTTGCGGCTGAAATCGCTTCTCTTTCAGAAGAAAAAGAAGTTTTTTTAGTTGCAGAGCGCATTTTACCAGAAAATGAATATTTAGAAATTTTTTTAGATGATAATAAAACGAAAGCAAATGGAATTTTCTATCCGCCTTCTTCAAGTGGTAAAACAATGTCGCGACAGGAAATAATGAATGAATTGGTACGGATGGGAATCAAGTGTGGAGTGAAGGAAGACAATATTGATGCGTTCCTTACAAATCGAAATTATTGCATGGAAATTGTTCTGGCAGAAGCGATCTATCCAGTTCAAGGGAAAAGTGCTGTGATAACCTATCATTTTAAGACAAAGGGACTTGGGAAACCGAAGATATTAGAAGACGGCACGGTCGATTTTCATCAGTTGGAGATGATTAATAAGGTAAATGCAGGGGATGTGCTTGCCACACTTGTACCAGTTGATTACGGAAAGCCGGGACTAGATATATTTGGAAATATCATTCGGCCTGCGAAGGTAGTTGCTAAGATACTGCGGCATGGTGGGAATATTCATCTATCCGAGGATAAACTAACCATGTATTCCGATGTATGTGGTCATGTATCCCTTGTGGATGATCGTGTTTTTGTATCGGATACCTATGAAGTTGCTTCGGACGTAAGTGTATCATCTGGTGATATTGATTACGATGGTAATGTTGTAGTAAAAGGAAATGTGGTCACAGGCTTTACGGTAAAAGCGAAGGGCGATATTATCGTGGAGGGCGTCGTGGAGGGCGCTACTTTAGTAGCAGAAGGCCAGATCATAATAAAGCGTGGAATCCAGGGGATGGGAAAGGCAAAGCTCATTGCGAAGCGAGGGCTTACCGCTCGTTTTATTGAAAACTGTGAGGTAGTTGCAGAAGGAGATATTACAACAGATGCGATTATGCACAGCAGAGTTAGTACAAAAGGTAATATTAATGTTACAGGAAGAAAAAGCATGATTACTGGCGGAGAAATCAAGGCAGGGCGTCTCATAACAGCGAAAACGATTGGATCTAGTATGTGCGCACAAACATCGATTGTACTTGGTGTAGATGAGTCTGTTATAAAAGAACAAAAGGATTTGCTGAATGAAATGGAAACCATTCGAGTGCAGCAACAAAAATACATGCAAGTATTTGCTGTATTTAAAAAGAAGATGCAGTGCGAAAATGGATTAACGTTAGAACAAAAACGGCAGTTAGTAGTCGCAAAACAAGAGTTTACAAAGCTTCAGGAGCAATTGCAGGAAAAGGAAAATCGCAATAATCTCATAAAAGCAGAGATTGCAAGCTCCCAGGGAGGACGTATTAAATTTACCGATACGGTGTATCCTGGTGTAAAGGTTACGATATCTGGCATATCGATGTACGTGAAAGATGAAGTAAATCATGGCCAGTTTATATTGGATCATGCGGAAATAAAAATCATGTCGATATAAAGGAGGGATTGCATGCCAATCAGACCGATTGATACGTTATCCATGCCTAGTCGTTCGCAAGAAGCTTCCCAAGTAAAGCATGTAGAAAATCAAAAGATGACGCAGGCTCATGAGCAGATGGGCGCGCAATACAATTCAAGCCTTAAGCATGATAGTCAGCAGACTGTAAATGTTAATAAAAGCGAAAATCATGAATATCGTTATTCAGATGGGAAAAAAAATAATTCGGAAGCTTTTTCGCAAAAGAAAAGGAAGAAAAAGTCAAATCAAGAAACAGAGGCAAAAAAAGAAATTAAGAAAAATGGATTTGATATTCGAATTTAAGAGGTCAAGGAGCAGACATGTTAGATGTTTTTTTAGTAGTAGCTGGAGTTGGCTGTATCATAATAAGCTATATGATTACAGATCGAATGGATAAAAATGGAAATAAAAAGGATATTGAAGTCGCAAAGCTTGATTTATGGACTGAAAAAGATGAACTTAGAATACGACAGAGAATTGAAGACATTGTTCTGGAGAGAGCGGATGAGGCTGTGATAAAAACAGATGATCAATTGGCTCAAATCACGAATGAAAAAATAATGGCAATTAGTGACTTTTCAGAACAAATCCTTGAGAATATTGAAAAAAACCATAAGGAAGTGATTTTTCTTTATGACATGCTGAATACAAAGGATGAGCAGTTAAAGCAGATGTTAGGTGACATTCATGCAGAAAACAACAAGCTGGAAACGCTTCGTCATGCAATATCGGAGGAATTAAAGGAAGCGGTGAAGCAAAAAGAGCGTCGAACTGTTTCGGAAAAACCAGTCACTCAAAAGGCAGAAAAAGAAAATAAGCGTGCAACACTTCCGGAAAAGAAGAAAAAAGAAGATTATCCTTCGCAAAATCGTATCAAGATGGGCGAAAAAGAAATTAGTTTTTTATATGAAGGGAATGAAGTGCAGACCAATAAAAATTCTCAAATTTTGAAACTCTATGAAGAGGGAAGCTCCATTGTCGAAATTGCAAAAGTGCTGGGACTTGGGCAAGGAGAGGTAAAATTAGTGATTGATTTGTTTAAGGGTTCCAAACGATAATTATGGAAAGAAAATGAGATTGAAGGAGAAATATGAAGTTTAAGTATTTTTTAAGAGGACTTGGTATTGGCATATTGATAACAGCAAGTATTTTAACTATTTCGTTTCGGATGGAGAGTAAGCAACAAACGTTATCAAATGCTCAAATTATTGAGAAAGCAGAAAAGCTTGGCATGATTATGCCCGAAGAGACAAGTACGCCAGAGCCTTCTAGTACGCCGTTACCTTCTGAATCATCAAATGAATCGAGTACACCAGTACCTTCGGTGGCACCAGAAGAATCCAGCACACCAACACCTTCGGTAGCCCCGGAAGAGACGATTACCCCAGCCCCTTCCAAAAAGCCTGAGGAAACAAAGGAGCCGACTCCTTCGAAGGAGCCCAAGGTAGAAGAAACGGAAAAGACGTCGAGTCAAGATAGTAAAGAAGCAGAATATGTGTCAGTAACAATAGAAAAGGGAATGTGGTCAGAAGAAGTAGCCAATGCATTAAAGGGTGCTGGTATTATTAAAGATGCCGCGAAATTTAATGCTTATCTAACGGATAACGGGTATGCATCCAGTATATCAGTTGGAACGTATCAGATTGCAAAGGGCGCAACGTATAAAGAAATTGCTGAAAAAATTACAAAGCAATAAAAACACAGTTTTGTAAATTTTGCTTGTATTTTTATCTAAAACATGCTATAATCTATCGGTATGTAAAATTTCACTTATGTAGATTTTTGTGTTGGTGCTTTTTCAAGGAAATAGTCATACAAAAAGAAGAAACATAAGGAAGCTAACCAAATGGAGGTAAATTAAATGAGCGTTATTTCAATGAAGCAATTATTAGAAGCTGGTGTACATTTTGGACATCAAACAAGAAGATGGAATCCTAAAATGGCTCCATACATCTACACCGAGAGAAATGGTATCTATATTATCGATTTACAGAAATCAGTAGGTAAAGTAGATGAAGCATATTATGCAATCAAGGATGTTGTTGCAGAGGGCGGTACTGTTCTTTTTGTTGGAACAAAAAAACAAGCGCAGGATTCTGTAAAATCAGAAGCAGAACGCTGCGGTATGTATTATGTAAATGAAAGATGGTTAGGCGGTATGCTTACCAACTTTAAGACCATTCAAGGCAGAATCAATCGTTTAAAGGCAATTGAAAAAATGTCACAAGACGGAACTTTTGATGTTCTTCCTAAGAAGGAAGTTATTGCTTTAAGAAAAGAATGGGATAAATTAGAGAAGAATCTTGGCGGAATTAAGGATATGAAGAAGATTCCAGATGCTATCTTTATTGTAGATCCTAAAAAAGAAAGAATCTGTGTACAAGAAGCTCACACATTAGGAATTCCTTTGATTGGTATCGCAGATACAAACTGTGATCCAGAAGAGTTAGATTATGTAATTCCTGGTAATGATGATGCTATCCGTGCCGTAAAATTAATTGTTGCAAAAATGGCAGATGCTGTAATTGAAGCAAACCAGGGTGTTGATATGAGCACAGATGAAGTTGTTTCTGTTGACGCAACAGAAGAAATGGCAGTTGAAGAATAATCATATTGAGAATCCAATGGAGGTATGAATCATGGCTATTACAGCAGCAATGGTAAAAGAATTAAGAGAAATGACCGGTGCAGGCATGATGGACTGCAAAAAAGCACTTGCTGAAACTGATGGAAATATGGAAGAAGCAGTAGAATATTTAAGAAAAAATGGACAAGCAAAGGCAGAAAAGAAGGCAGGAAGAATCGCTGCTGAAGGACTTTGCAAGGTTGTTGTGAAAGAAGATAAGGTAGCAGCGATTGTAGAAGTAAATTCTGAAACAGACTTTGTCGCAAAAAATGAAGAGTTTCAAAATTTCGTTTCTGCTGTAGCAGATCAAGCAATCACTTCGGATGCAAATGACATGGATGCGTTTTTACAAGAAGCTTGGAATGTTGATGCTTCTAAGACTGTAAAGGAAGCTTTGGTAGAGAAGGTAGCTGTAATTGGTGAAAATCTTACCATCCGTCGTTTTGAGAAGGTTGTTGCAGAAGCTGGTTGTGTGGTATCTTATACACATGGTGGCGGAAGAATTGGTGTTTTAGTAGAAGCTGCTACGGATGTTGTAAACGACGCAGTAAAAGAAGCTCTTGTTAATGTTGCGATGCAGATTGCAGCATTATCACCAAAGTACGTTTCACAAAGTGAAGTATCAGAAGAATACAAAGAGCATGAAAAATCAATTCTTTTAGAGCAAGCAAAAAATGATCCTAAAAATGCTGGTAAATCAGATGATATCATTGGAAAGATGATTATCGGACGTCTTAACAAAGAATTGAAAGAGGTTTGCTTATTAGACCAAACTTATGTAAAAGACGGTGAATTGACTGTTGAGAAATATATCGCACAAGTTGCAAAAGAAAATGGAGCATCCATTTCGATTAAGAAATTTGTTCGTTTTGAGACAGGCGAAGGAATTGAAAAGAAAGAAGAAGATTTTGCTGCAGAAGTTGCAAAGCAGATGGGAAACAACTAGAATAGCATTTGAATGCACGAGAGTATTAAAATATTTATAAAAAACCGTAACCTTATCTTTTTGGGGTTACGGTTTTTTCTTGAAGAATGCTATGTCTAGGTTTAATATATCCTAGTATTAGCATATAATAATATCATAGAAAGGATGGTATTATTATGAAAGTTGATTTAAACAATCTGATATCAATAACAGAAGCTAATCAGAATTTTTCAAAGGTAGCTCGTATGGTAGATGAAAACGGAGCAGTGGTTATTTTGAAAAATAATGCGCCAAGATATGTGATTATAGATTATAGTAAATTACAGGGAGATAAAATTGCTGACAATGTAATGGTTGAGGAAGCAGCAACGAAATATCTTACTAAGTATGCAGAAGCTTTTGAGGAATTAGCAAAATGACGATGTTAAGTAAAGAATAAATTTTAATGTTCCATTTCAAACGTTCGAAAGTACGGAGTTATATCCATCGATACAAAGCAAAGCGGCTAGATTATGTTTCAGTATAATTAGTAAAAGCCCAGTGAAAAAGGAATGTATGAAAGGACGAAACAGTGGAAAATTATATAATAGAAACGGAACGGCTTGCACTAAGAGAACTAACAATGAATGATTTTCAACCTTGGTATCAAATATTATCGGACCAAGAAACAATGCAACATTACCCAAGAGCATTCGATAGGGATAAAACAAGAAGTTGGATTGACTGGAATCTTGATAACTACAGTAGATATGGTTTCGGATTATGGGCAATTATTTTAAAAGAAACAAATCTGTTCATAGGAGATTGCGGGATTACCATGCAAAATATTTATGGTGATGGCAATCTGTTACCTGAAATCGGCTACCATATTGATAAGCGGTTTTGGTGTAAAGGGTATGCTTCAGAGGCAGCAAAAGCCTGTTTGGGGTATGCTTTCGAAAATACGGATTTTGATGAGATATTTTCATATCAGAAATGGACAAATACTCCATCAAAAAAAGTAGCTGAAAAGATGGGTATGTCATTGCGTGAGGAATATGCAGATGAGAAAAATACAAAGACAAGCGTGTATTCCATTACTAGAGCAGAATTTTATGCAATGATTAAAAGGATACAACGCTAAATTTACGAACAGTTGTAAACTACCTTTATTTATGGAAGTTATACAAAGAATAAACTTATACATTTGAATTTGAAGTGGAGGCATAGATGAAAAAGACAATTGTCATACTGCTTTGTGCAATCCTGGTTTTGTGCGCACTATTATCTTTTGTGATGCTATAATTCGAATTAGTGATTAACTTGCATTGTGCCAAAGTTGTACATTTAATGTAAAGCAAAGTACTTTTAAATCCTATAATATAGTAATTACTAGGAGGCAATTATATGAATAGCAGTAAGGCGTTTGATGATGTAATAGGTTATCTTGAAAAAATTGCACGTACCGATTGTAAAATTGATTATAACGAAATATCAAAAATAGCTATGAGTCCGGCAGCTTTGTTTCAACGTATTTTTATC
Organism: Clostridiales bacterium; assembly: GCA_030154385.1. The sequence goes on along the minus strand of JASKJZ010000080.1, from coordinate 429 downwards.
TTCGTAACAGGAATAAGTATTTCTGATTATGTAAGAAAACGTAGATTAACATTAGCCGGATATGATTTGAAAAATAACGATATTTCTGTTTTGGATGTAGCTATGAAATATGGTTTTCAATCTCATTCTGCATTTTCGCGTGCATTTAAAGAGTATCATGGTATTACACCATCAGAAGCGAAGTTAGAAAGTGCCAAATTATATAATTATCTACCGATTAATTTCTCGGAAATGAGATTTATTGGAGGAAAACGTATTATGTCAGAAATGAAAAAAATTATTTACAAAGAAGCTGATGAACGGTTAATGGTTGGTATGCATCGTGAGACATCATTTTTTGAAGCGGGTAATGTATGGAAGGAATTTTTTAAAAGTAGTGAACTTCAGAGCCTAAATATGTTAGGAGACGTCAAGTGTTGTGACGATATT
>JASKJZ010000079.1 GCA_030154385.1 Clostridiales bacterium | reverse complement strand
CTGAAATAAATAAATTTAGAGAGAGAACTTTTAACTCTCAAGTAAATAATGGTATGTCCATTTTGGGAGTTAGTATTGATTGGCAGCAATCCATAAAGGGATTTGTTTTACTGGCAGCCGTTGCGTTTGATGTATACTCCAAATCAAAATCGAAGGTGTAATCAGCTACGTTCCAAAATAGATTTTTTACAAGGAGGGATTGCCATGAAGCGATTAAAAAAGGATAAAAAGATGCCGGATATCAAAGTGAAAAAACCACCCCGGAGTGTGAGGAGGAAGGTAAGATTACCGAAAATGACAATCCGGATGCGTTTGCTCTTAACAAGCTTGGTTCTACTCCTTGTAACAGGTGTTATTTCGATATTTTCAATTATGGAATTAAATGTTATCAATCAATTTTCTACGAGGATATCGGAGGAGAGAGTATCACAGTTAAACTATGCATATCTGTTAAGTAGCAGTATTCTTCAATACCGTCTCCAGGAATATAACCATGTGGTTGCAGATCAGACAAAGGTTATGGATGCGGAAGAGACAAAAATGGATGTGCTGGGAAAGCAAATTGAAGTGACCTTTGATGCGTATCGAAAAGTTGTAACGGATGATTTAAAGCCAGTTATCAATCAGCTCTATGCGCAGTGGGGAAGCTATCTTACCAAACATGAGGAACTGATTAAATTAAGTAAAACTGATAAAATGCAGGCCTTACAGTACAATGCCATGCAGGCGAAGGTAGCCTATGATACGTTAGTGATTAAGACGAGTGACATGGTGGAAGCAAATATTGATAATATTAACAAAATCAGTGAGGAGGGTAACAAAGAGTACATATTATCCCGTAATATTTTATTGATTGTTTTTGCAGTTGCCTTATTCATTACGATGGTTATGAGTCTCCGCGTCATTGCGATTATCATACCTCCTGTTAAGAAAATGCAAAAAAAATTGACTGAGCTTGTACAAAACGGCGGAGATTTGACACAGAGTATTCAGTTAAAAGAGAGAAATGAGATTGGGGATTTAGCGGATAGCGTGAATCTATTTTTAGCCAATCTGCGTGATATTATTTCCGAGGTGAAGGTAACTTGGCTCCATTGAAAGAATGCTGCAAAGCTTTGGAGAAATTGCAATTACGATAAATGAAGCAGCGCAAGGATCTGATTTTATCGCAAAAAAGGCGGTATCCATTTCGGAAAGTGCGGCGGATGTTTTGGAACGAACCGAAGATACAAAGAACGGAACGCAAAAACTAAATATTGCAGTTGAAAAATTTACGGTATAAGAGAATCCATTCATAATTCAACCATAATTGTTTTGTATCCTAAGGATGTAAACAAAAACAAATTGAATTTTTGAAGGAGATGTTGAATATGAAGAAGGAATTAAAACGTAACGTAACCGCTTTATTTGCAGTAGGTTTCATGGGAATTGGACTTTTAACCGGCTCAACAGCTTATGCAGCAGAGTCAAATCTTGGAGCGGTGGCAGCTAAACAAGATTCCAGCTATACACTGGAAGATATGCTCACCTACGCGATGGAAGATGAAAATTTGGCATTGGCAGAATATGATGCGATTATGGCAACTTATGGAGTGGCAAGACCATTTTCTAATATCATTCGGGCGGAAGAAACACATGTTGCATTATTGACGCCGCTGTTTGAAGAATATGGAGTTACGATTCCAAGTAAAGACTATGCAAGTCTTGCTATCGTACCAAGTTCCTTAGATGAAGTATATCTTGCGGGAATCACAGCAGAACAAAATAACATTGCAATGTATGATACTTTTTTAGAGGAAGCATTGCCAGAAGATGTGAAGGATGTATTTACTGCTCTAAGAGATGCATCCAAACGGCATTTAGCGGCTTTTGAACGCCAAACAGGAAACAGTGACAATGTCTGTACCTATGGAAACGGGCGTGGTACAACTGGAAATGAGCAAAGCTCGGCCAGGAGAAATGGAAGAGGAGCGAATACAAATCGTCAAAATGGTACATGTGGGCAAAGCTGCTTGCTTACAACAAATGAATAAAGAAGAATAGGCTGAAAAAGTGGGATATCGGAGGGTATCCCATTTTTTATAAATCCTTATAAAATTCTTATAAATACATGATATCCTTTCGTAGAATAAGAAAGGGGATTTTATAATGGAAAACATAATTAAGTCAAAAGGATTTACAGATTTTCAATTGAAGTATTTCGCAATGTTACTAATGGTAATGGATCATATTCATTACTTTTTCGAGTTTACAGGAAGGATACCTGTCTGGTTCTCCATGCTAGGAAGGCTATCTGCACCGCTTTTTTTATTTTGTCTCATAGAGGGCTTTGTGCATACGCGAAACAGAAAGAAATACTTTATTCAGGTGTATTTCATTGCGGTAGCAATGGGTGTGATTCAATTTCTTTGTATCAGTTTTCTAAAGCGTCCGGATGGATTTTATCCACAAAATCAAATGCTTGCGACATTCTCGATTCTACTCATTATATTGCAAGGGATTGATTGGTGTGAAAAGAAGGAGTGGGCGAAGGGACTGCCTGCGATACTGGTTCCAATTGCCCTTCCATTTTTCGCTGTGTTGGTTGGAAATATACAGCCAAAGGCATGGCTTTTGATTAATGTCCTCCATTTTTCAATTTTACCGCTGCATAGCTGGATTATGGATGGCGGTACTTTTTTCATCTTACAAGGTATCTTAATGTATATGTTTCATAAAAATAAAAAAGCAGAAGCAATTGCATTTCTTATATCGAATTTATTGATATATGGCTTTCTTCCCTTTATAATGATGAAAGATATGTCCATCCATATGCTTATTACCCAAGCTTATGAGTGGATGGGATCGTTTGCGTTTATTTTTATGCTTGCATACAATGGAGAGCGCGGAAGAGGAAACAAAAAGCTCTTTTATTGGTTTTATCCAGCGCATATTTATGTACTATATGCCCTTTCGTTTGGCTTATATCTCTGGATGCAGGCAAATCATTGGATATAAGATGCAGAAATAATATAAGAGGAAGCAGGGATTGTATGGCGAGAATATTAGCGCTTGACGATGATGAAGAAATTTTGATGATCATAAAAAGAGCCCTAGAAAAGGAGGGGCATGTTGTAGAGACAAAAATGCGAGCTGAACAGGTGGAACGTGAACGACTGAAGGATTATGCTCTTATTTTGTTGGATGTTATGATGCCAGGGGAAGATGGATTTGCCTTTTGTAAAGAGATTCGTAATATTGTGGATTGCCCAATCTTGTTTATAACGGCTAAAACGATGGAGAATGACCTAATCGAAGGGTTATCAATAGGAGCGGATGATTATATCAAAAAGCCATTTCGAATTGCAGAAGTTCGAGCTAGGGTACAAGCACACCTTCGAAGAGAAGTGCGGGAAAAGCATACCCGCATGGCAGTAGGAAATTATTTCTTTGATTTGTCGGAAAAGCGAATGTACCTCGAGGAGAGGGGCATACCACTTACGAAGGGAGAATATGCAATTTGTGAATTCTTGGCAAGAAACAAAGGGCAAGTATTTTCATTGGATCAGCTCGTTGAGCGAATATTAGGCTATGATAGTGAAAGTGATTGCAGTGCAATTCGGGAGCATGTAAAAAACATTCGGGCCAAGCTAAAAAATATGGGTGAAAATCCAATTGAAACCGTTTGGGGGATTGGATATAAATGGATCGCATAAAAAACAAAAAAAATACGCTCTTATTTCTATTTATAAGACAGGTGATACGGCTCTCCTTTTCGATCCTAATGGAGGTTGCCATACTAGCCGTACTTTTCATGTGGGGGGTTCAGACAAATCGGATTCTTCCTGCAAATTATGCGGAGAGGTATTTGGAGAAAAATGAGAAAAAAATAAGTCAAACAATGCCGTTTGACGATTCCTTGATTCCACACACCTGTAGGTACGGAATCTTTGATACAAATGGTAACTATCAGTATGGGACATTGCGTCAAAAAAAAATCATGCAGGCAAAGGAGCTCATTCACTCTGAGGCTGCAAGAGCAAATATGCTTTTTAAAATAACAAGAAGCGATGGCTATTGTGTGGTAAGCTATGATATATTAGCACACTTTTCGTCTCCAGGACTTCATAAACTTATTCCACAACCTGAGTATACGTTGATTGTTCTTTTTTTAGTGATTTTTTTGGGGCTTGTAATGCTCTATTCATTTCAATTTGAACGAATATTACGCAAAGCGCTCTCGCCTGTAGTAGAAGAAATTCGATCCATTAAAGAGAGGGAAATAACAGAGGATAAAAAAAACAGTCAAATAAAGGAGTTTCACGAAATTATAGATGCCTTATATGATATGAAGATAGCGTTAATTGCTTCTCTAAAAAGCCAGTGGGAGGCAGAACAGCAAAAGCGGCTTCATATTTCAGCCCTTGCACATGATATTAAAACACCGCTCACCATTATCCGAGGCAATGCAGAACTTGTCAGAGAGGAAGGAGATTTGGAGCAAGTGCGTAAAATGGCAATGACAATTGAGGAAAGCTGTAATCGTATGGAACGCTATCTTGCGCTTTTGTTGGAGGAGACGAAGGGAGGAGAGCAAGAAAATAGGGTAAATAAAATATTACTATCCACTCTTATTGGAGAGATGGTGCAGGAAGGACGCGCCTTTTTAAAGACGGTTGGAATTAATCTGCACATCGAGGATAGCACCAAAGAGGAAGAACTTCTAATAGACAAAGATTCCTTGCAGCGTGCTGTGATGAATCTGATTCGCAATGCAGCCGAACATACGAGAGAGAAAAAAGAAATTGCACTCTCTTTTTTTCAAATAGAGTCAAGGCTCATAATACAGGTGAAGGATTATGGCAGGGGATTTACGAAAGAGGCTATCAAACATGGGAGGGAACTCTTTTTCACGGAATATCATGAGAGAGGGGAACATTATGGTCTTGGACTTTTCTATGTAAACAATATTGCGCTGCGCTATCAGGGAAGTCTTAGCTTGCAAAATAATGCCGAATATACGGGAGCGACTGTCACCTTACAGGTAACACTTCCTAAGTAAAATAAGCAGGTAGAAAGAAGGGTACTTTTCTACCTGCTTATTTTTAGGAAAGCATCATGCGGTCATTGGCAAACTCACCACCACTTGCCTGCTCAAATTTTTGAAGCAAGTCACTGACATGCAAATTTTTCTTTTCTTCTCCTGATACGTCGTAAATGATTTTACCATCATACATCATGATGAGGCGATTTCCGTATTGAATCGCATTTTTCATATTATGCGTTACCATCAAAGCGGTTAGCTTGTTTTCATGAATAATCTGGTCGGAAAGCTCTAAGACCTTGCTTGCAGTTTTTGGATCGAGAGCAGCGGTATGCTCATCGAGTAAAAGGAGTCTTGGTTGCTGCAAGGTAGCCATTAATAATGTCAGTGCTTGTCTTTGCCCACCTGACAATAATCCAACCTTTGAGGTAAGGCGGCTTTCCAACCCTAGATCAAGCGTCTTTAGTTTTTCGATATAAAATGCTTTTTCTTCTTTGGTTATGCCCCAGCCAAGACCTCGTTTTTTCCCGCGGCGGTAAGCAAGGGCTAAATTTTCTTCTATTTCCATATTAGAAGCTGTTCCCATCATCGGGTCTTGAAAGACACGACCTAGGTATTTGGCACGTATATGCTCTGGAAAGCGTGTAATGTCTTCTCCGTCTAATGCGATAGAACCTTCGTCTGGGAAATATACGCCTGCAATCATATTGAGCATCGTGGATTTTCCGGCGCCATTTCCTCCAATCACCGAAACAAAATCACCATCATTTAACGTAAGATCCAGTCCACGAAGTACTAGCTTTTCATTTACGGTATTTGCATTAAAGGTTTTATATATATTGGATAGTGTCAGCATCTACTTACTCCCCCTTCTTAGACTCATGGATGATTGCTTTAGTACCGGTATGGATAAGGCAAGAGCTACTACAACTGCGGTAAGCAGCTTCATATCGTTTGCATTGAGTCCGAGCCATAAAACGACTGCTATAATCATACGATAGATAATGGAACCAAGAGTAACAGCAATCAATTTGTGAGAAAAATTCTTTGCTCTAGAAAAAATGACCTCACCAATGACAATGGAAGCAAGACCAATAACAATAGCTCCAATTCCCATCCCGACATCTGCATAGCCCTGACTTTGTGCGACCAGAGCACCCGACATGGAAACTAAGGCATTGCCAAGTACGAGACCAAAAATTTTCATCTTATCGGTATTCACGCCCTGTGCACGAACCATTGCTGGATTGTTTCCTGTTGCACGGATACAGCAGCCAATTTCAGTGCCAAAGAACCAATACAGAAAGAGAATTACGATGGCAGAAAAGACAAGACCAACAAACAAGGTAACGACATTTTGAAGAATGGAATTCTTAATACCAAGCTCCTTAGCGGTCGGTAATATATTTTGAAGCAGAGAAATAATTGTTTTTTCGCTAAGAAGGGCGGTATTGGCCTGTCCCATAATGCGAAGGTTGATGGAATAGAGTCCTACCATGGTGAGAATACCTGCAAGAATCGCAGGTATTCCAAGCTTAGTATGTAAAAAACCAGTGATAAAACCAGCAAACATACCAGCAATGGTTGCGATAATTAAGGTGAGGAAGGGATTTAAGTGAAGACCGACCATAAGAATGGCACTGACACTGCCTCCCAGTGCAAAGCTCCCTTCACAAGTCATATCTGGGATATCCAAAATACGGAAGGTTATATAGACACCCAGTGCTAAAATTGCCCAGGTGAGGCCTTGTGAGGTGGCGCCAAACAAGGATAAAAATAGACTACTCATAATGATTTCCTTTCTGAATGCACGCATGAACCGGAGACGCCATTTAGGCTTCTCCGGTTCATGACAGTTGTTTTATTTTTGATACAGCAAGTACGAACGATTATTCTGTTTTTAAATCGTCAGGGATGGTAATGGATAGCTGTGCCGCAACATCTTCATTGATGGATAGCGTTAACTTGTCTTGTGGAAGATATTCAATTGGCATATCGGCTGTTGTTGCCTCTCCCTTTAGGATTTTAGCAGCCTGCGCACCGGTCAATTTACCTAGCTCATAGTAGTCAATACCATAGGTAGCAAGACCACCTGCATCTACCATACCAGATTCACCGCAGATAACTGGAAGGTTATTGCTGTTTGCGACCTGCGCTACGGTTGGCATACCAGCAGCAATCACATTATCTGTTGGTGCATAGATGGCATCCACCTTTCCAACTAAGGATTGTACAACCTGCTGGATTTCGTTTGAGTTAGATACAGAGGCCTCCTGTACACTAAGACCAGCGTCCTTTGCGGCAGCAGTTGCAAGCTCAACTTGAATTTTAGAATTGCTTTCACTGGAGCAATATAAAATTGCGATGTTCTTAGCCGTAGGAACTAATTTTTTAAGCAAATCAATTTGATCCGCAACTGGATTTAAATCGGAGGTACCAGAAACATTGCCACCTGGCGCATCATTGGATGCAACGAGTCCGGAACCAGCAGGGTCAGTTACGGCTGTAATCAGGATTGGGATGTCTTTTGTTGCATTTGCACAAGCTTGTGCAGCAGGAGTAGCAATTGCAAGAATTAAGTCGTCATTATCATTTACAAGTTTGGTTGCAATTGTGTTTGCAGTGGACTGATCTCCATTCGCGTTTTGATAGTCAATTTCCAGATTAACACCTTCTTCAAAGCCAGCTTCCTTCAATCCGTCTACAAAGCCCTTGTAGCTGGCATCTAGCGCAGCGTGTGTAACAAGCTGATTAACCCCTATTTTATAAACCTTGTCTTTTGAATCGGTGGCCGCGGTATCCTTTGAACCGCATCCAGCCAGCATAGAAATGGCAAGTGTCAAGGTAAGCATTCCTGCAATTAGTTTTCGTTTCATAAAAAATCCTCCTCTTGATTAACTACGCCCTATTCTTTAAGTAAAATCTGATATGGTTTTACTTTAAAGCATTAAAACGTTTAATGGATAAAGTTTACTATTATTTATGAGAATAGTCAATAGAAAATTTTATGGAAGAAATTTTGATTTTGTGGTATACTTAACATAGAATATAAGAAGAGGTGTTTACATGGAAAATTCATACAAAATGGCAAGGCAGGTCGTTGCTACCATGGCTATGGAGGGTATGGAACTAAGCGAAAGCGAGCGCATACTCATAGAACGTTGTGCACTTGGACAGGTTTCTTCTCAAATTGTGATTAAGGGATTACTGCAAAAATATAAGGCAGGCGATTGATATGGAGTATCTGGATGGATATGACTATGGTTTTGATAAAAAATACTGTTATCCAAAGACCAGTGTTTTGCGAAACAAGTTAAATATTAAAAAGGAGGAGTTTTTGTTGGAGGCAGAGCGAAACATAACTGCAGTTCGTATTTTGCAACTCAAGCAAAATCCCCCTTTTGGTAGCTTGGATTTATCATATTTTCTGAAGCTGCATCAGCATATTTTTGGAGATATTTATTCCTGGGCAGGAAAAATAAGAGTAGTTGACATAGCAAAGGGAAGTCTCTTTTGTAAAAGTGAATTTATTATGGAAAATTTAGAAATAGTATTCCATCAAATCGAACAGGAACGTTATTTGACAGAAACGAGTGAACAGGACATGCCACATCGGCTGTCTTATTTTTTATCCGAAATAAATGCAATTCACCCCTTTCGGGAAGGAAATGGAAGGGTACAGCGTGCCTATATCGAGATTTTAGCAAAGAGAGCTGGTTATGAAGTGGATTTTTCGGATGTGACGAAGGAGCGAATGGTGGCAGCCAGTATTGCTTCATTTTTTAAAGAATATGAGCAAATGGATGAGATATTTAAAGGAATCACAAAGCCAATTCTTCCACGAGTATAAAACAGATGTACAATGTGACAACTGCAAAGAATTGTTAAATAAATCACAAAAAATGAAAATGAAGTTTGTAATTACAAAATACAAACGAAAAATCATGAAAAATAGTTAACAAAGAAGGAGAATTATGGTATAATTTTAGAAATTGGTGTCATGTCATAAAGACGTTTGCCAAGAGATTATATTAATTTAGGAATATCGATATGCAGGTAACCG
>JASKJZ010000078.1 GCA_030154385.1 Clostridiales bacterium | reverse complement strand
TGCTGCTGTGCCAAGGCTAGCAGAAATGCATTTCTGGTTGTCTCAGGATTTATATAAGTCATCCCCATATTGTCCTGAAGATAATTACGGGTTTGTGGATCTAGTGACAAACGATTGGATATGCCATGATAATACATTTGTCTGGGAAGCCAATGATTTACAAAATTATCCAGATTCTCATCTTCTGTTTTTATCTGAATACAACTTCTACCTTCTGAGATGTATTTTGCATATTCTTTTATAGCCAATGTAAATCCATCCTCACCATTTTCATTATGCCGAATAAAATATTTCTCACGTATGTTACTAATTTCTTTCTCATTTTTAGCAGGTCCAAATATAAACCTAAATTCCCTTTCTTCGCCTGGCTCCGCTTCTATTTTATACTGAAAAGCACAAATTGGCATTTCATAACGAGCATCCCCATTCGCTAATTTATCCTTCATGATAGCAGATGGGCATGCAATACCACCCTCTCCTTCAAAACTTTCCTGATTGACTTCCCACGCAGTAGGCTCCTTATGGGCTAATAAAAATGTTTTATCTTTAAACTCTTTCATCGTAAAATAATCTTTATATTTTTGATAAGGTGTAATAGAGGAACAAACGATTGCGTTAAGAGCGGCGTTATACTCCCCTTCCTGATTCATCCATGACATATATCCCACTGTAAAAGATGGATAGATACTGATATACCTTTTCTCTTGTGATTTATTTATAACTTTTATTTTCCATAATTCTAATGCATCATCTTTGGGAAGGCTCAGGCACATCTCCACACAAATGCCATCCTTTTTTGCATACCATTTTATATTACTTTTACCTACAGAAAAAATAAACGTATCTAACGCAATTCGTGTAGGTTCATATGGAGCAGAGAATACGTTACCATTGGTCTCATCCTTTATGTATACAAATCGACCTGGATGATGCGCATAATAAGGTTGCTCCGGCTGTATAAAGGTCTTAGCTTCTATGTTTGGAGCATGAGAGTACTTTGCAGGCTCTGGTTGCATAAACTGAGCTACCGCATACCCCCTGCAGGTTGTTTGGATCATCATTTTTTCATTCCATAAAAATCCCGAAGCCTTTGGCATAGCAGTCGGACTATTCAACTCATAATACTCGTTATCTGATGTTGCTTTTATCATAAATATCGTCTCTCCTTCTTTTTAAGAACATATTCAGCGATTATCAAGATTCAACTTTTTTAGAATAACCTGTCGATTATAAATGAGATGCAAATATACAGCATCCGATGCTGCTATTTCGTCTCGTCGCTGGATAGCTTGTACGATTGATTGGTGTGTGTCAATCGTTTCACGGCGAAGTTGACTTGCAGTAACATCAATAAATATAGAAATGGATTTTTGAATAATCGGAAGTAACGTTGGTGCTATTATGTTTTTACTAGCCTTAGCAATTTCAAAATGAAATTCCACATCCTTATCATTATGATTTTGTCCAGCTAATATAATATTTTCAGTCTCTTGTGCTAGGCAGGTAATTCGCTCAATCTCTTCTATGGTTGCATTTTTTGCAGCCATAGCGGCTATGCGCGGCTCAATCATGAGGCGAATTTCCATCAAGTCACTTGCAAGTCGGTTTTTATCTTCAATAAAAGCAAATCCCAACGGGTCATCATTTACTCCAACTTTTTCTCTCGCCACAAACGTTCCTGCTCCACGTTGGGTTTGTAGTATATTACGGCTGACAAGTGCACGGATACCCTCTCTTAGGGTGCTTCTACCGACACCTAAATTTTGTGCTAATGTAAATTCGTTAGGCAGCTTATCACCAGCTTTCAAATTATTTTGAATAATATACTGCATTAGTAAGTCCGCAACCTTCTCTGAAAGATATGTTTTATTTCCCATAAATTTCTTCTCTCCTAATCATGTTCTCCAATAGACACTCAACTTTTTTCAGAATATAATCTTTGAAGTTGTCTGATTAATACTCCGCTTTATGAAATGTATTCCAAACACCTCATTAATAAATTCTCAATTAATAGGTTAATACGAAATACATACATATTTATTGAATAAAAAGTTGTCTGATTACATATTAACTCATACGCAAATACCTGTCAATGATTAACCCGTACTGAGTGATATGGTACTACCGCAAGTAAATATCTCAAACATTGACATTCCACTCAAAACAACGTAGAATTATAGATTGAGATAAACTATAATCGCTTACTATTAATGGGGGTAAAATTTATGGTTAATGTTCCTATGAACTTATCAGCTCCATTGACGAAACAAACCATTGCATCGATTAATCAAATTAATGTGCAAGGAGCAAAAACATCCCAAACTATACTTTCACTTAATCGTGGGAGAAAATCAACTGCTACACCTCCAAACTCTGCTATGCCTTCCTCTACTTGCAGTAGAAAAATCCCATCCTTACTACACAATACTAAAAAAGGTCAAAAAATTCCATTATTTTCTTCTGGGCAACTGGCGAGAATCAAGTGCTGTCTGGGTTGGAACTGCGCAGAAACTTGTGATATTGATGTTTCTGCCTTTTTACTCAATTTTGCTGGTAAAGTGCTTGGAGATTCCTGGTTTGTATTTTATGGACAAACCTTAAGTCCTGATGGAAGTGTACGATTTAATTCAAACGAATCCATCGATCGTGAAAGCATTTCTATCGACTTAACAAAGATAAATTCTTCTGTAGCAAAAATCGTCTTTGTACTAACAATCCATGAAGCAATTGAAAAAAATCTGAATTTCAGCATGGTGAAAGATGCTTATATACGTATTCTTAATCGTTCAAACAATGAGGAATTGGTAAGTTTCAAGATGGATGAATACTATTCGAACGTAACTTCCATGATGATTGGTGAAATATATCTTCATAATAATGCCTGGAAATTCAATGCCATCGGAAATGGTGTCACCAAAGATTTAGCTGGTTTGTGTGAGTTGTATGGCGTTCATGTTGTATAAACAAAGGAGGAATTTAGAATGTTAACATTTGAAACCGTAAATGAACTAATGCTGAAAGTAACTTGCTCTGGAAGCGATGTTCTATTTACAAAAGCAGGTGCATTTATAGCTGGAGATAATGCGGGCGGAAAAAATTATAAATTTGAGAAAGTACTCCTAGGACCACAAAATAATTTAGGTCAAGCATTATTAGGTCAACTAGCACGAAGAGTAACTGGAGAAAATCTTCCACTTATGAAAGTTAATTTAAATGGTGATTCCGTTACATATTATGCCAATTATGGACAACATGTCATAATATATCATTTGGAGCAAGGCGAGACTATTTCTGTAGAATCTGAGAATATCCTTGCATTTACGCAAGATTGCGACTATAGTGTAAGATTTATTGGTGTTGGTGTTCTTTCTCAAAAAGGGCTTGCGACATCAACACTTACTGCAAGGGGAAAGAACGCATATGTAGCTGTTTTATCCGATGGAAATCCTGTTGTACTAAGTAATGTCACCTCGCATAATACGATTTCTGTCGATCCGGATGCTGTCATTTGTTGGGTTGGAAACGGTCATTGTGATCCACAAGTAACTGCTGATGTTTCTTGGAAAACATTGATTGGACAAGCTTCTGGTGAATCTTACCAATTTGAATGGCATGGTAACACAGGCGTTACTGTTATTATACAGCCATCCGAACGAAAAGGCGGAATAAGCCTTTCCATGGATTAAGCAAGAAAAGGAGCTAATTTGCTAGCTCCTTTTACCGCTTTCATATCCAAATATAATCTGCTTTGTGCCCTCCTCTTTTCTACCCTAATAACTTATTTATTTTTTCAGTATATTCTTCATCCGTAATAATTCCCATTTGCAGTTGCAAATCTATTTTTCTTAACTGTTCATAATTATCGAGTTTTTTTTGACAAGCTGCAATCTTTTCGTCATATTCTTCCTGCGAAATAATTTCCATGCTGAGAGCTTTATCAAGTTTTGCTTTCTCCATATCGAAATCATTCTGTGCTTTCTTAAACCTACGTTTCTCTTCTTCTCTTTTTGCATTTTCCTCTTTTTCGTCAAGGGCTAGAACTATTTCGTTTAAATGATCCAACTCCGGCTGCATTTCCTCAAGAATATCCGATACATCGAAGGTAGTGCTGCCATCCGAAGTATTCATATACTCCACATAACGCTTTCCTATTATGGCATAATACTCCTGAAGTCTTTTTTCAACCACCGATTTTTGCACTTTCATTCCTGCCAGCTCACTCTGTTCCTTTGATGTGCTATAGAATGATGTTCCCAAGCTTTTTGCAGAATCTATTACATTTCCGCTAACTTCTTTTACTGCTTTTGTAGCTTTCTCAAACATATCCATTTTTGTTACCTCCTTGGTATCAAATAAAATCATTTTCTACGATGAATCATTTCATCATAATTGTCATGAGCAGATTATACCATATGATTTTTCCTTATTCTGTGCTTTTAGAATAATTTTATTATAATTTACAATTGCTTAAGGATTATCGAATGACTTGAGGTAATTCTATATAAGATACTACTCTTTCTTCCTTAGTAAAGCTCCAATGAATTGATTTACCAAGCAGCTTGTTCAAGGCAATATTGGGAATATTTATGTTCTTCGCAAAACAGGACATCTGAAGACCGCCAGACATTCTTGTATTAATTTCTAAAAGATATGGAATACCATCTTTTATCCTATATTGTACGTTGCATGGATACTCCAATTTTATATTTTTCATTACTATTTCAGTCATATTTAAAATGTCTTGGTCAAAAATTATTTTCTCATGTCTTGCCGATCCTTTATATCTTGGTATCGATATTAACCCCTTATCCGTTTTAAGACAATCCACACTAATTTCATTTCCCGGAAGATAAGGCATTACCATAAGATCATCAAATGATTTTACTTCATCAAGAGCCGAAACATAGGCTTTGTATTCCATTTCAGCACCAGGGTATATTCTTAACCTTTTAAAGCCCTCCACTTGATCTACAATTCTTCTGTAGCTCATTGCGCCCTCATCTTTTACAAACTTTACACAAACCTGCTCATATTTTGTTTTCAAACGACTGTAAGCAGCTTCAAATTGAGACGCTGTATTCACGATTTCATAATCCGGGATGTTGATCCCGTCCACACTCCTGAAGAAATCATATGTAGCTGCTTTGTTATTTAATAATTTAATCGCTTCATAATCATCCACTAATAATTTTACACCGATATCTTCAAACCGTTCTCTATTCTGACTTATCTCTAGCATCTTTCTTCGTGGAACAAACACATCTATTTTATGTTCCTTACAAAAAGCAATGCAATACTGAATGTATTCTTCACCATCGGTTGGAGAATCTTGATACCACTCATCACAAACCTTCTGTATCACAGAATCGATTTGTTTATTACTAGCAATAACATATATTTCTTGCTCTACATCCTTTTTCATCCACTCTATTAGTCCATATGAAGTACTAAACCAATGGTTAAACCACACTCTTATCATTTTTTTCTCCTATGCATCCTGCCTTCTACTCTTCTTTGTGCTATTCCCCATTTTTCTGCAAATTCCGCTGTTGTTAAGTATTCCATGCTATGTCCTCCATATAATGCTCAACAATCATTTTCTGAATTTGCGGTGGATACTGGAGAATCGTGTATGCATTTCCTTTCTCACTTACCTGCTCCACAGTCTTAATTCCAAGCATGACTCCTCTTTCGGTCGGTACTTTCCCAAATTTGCCGACCCCCACTTGTTCCGTTATCAAACCTATCTCCACTAAATATTCCGTAAGTCTTGTTGCTGGAATTTTCTTCACATCGTCTCTTGTACAGATGTGATTCAATTCATCCCGTATATCTGAGATCGTATATAATTCCATATAATGAAATGAATCTGCCTCTTTAGGAAGCAATGAAAATTCTCGTTTTCCGGTTTTCTTCTTTTTCACCTTGCGATCTCTATCGCTCTTTGATTCAACCGACTCATTGATATCCTCTTTATTCTGGAGCAGTTCTGGATAGATAGCTACGCATTCTACAATAACAGCCAAAAATCTTTCCCCATACTTGTTATATTTATGTTCACCGATACCAGATACATTGAACATCTCTCCTTTAGAAGTAGGAACCTTTACGGTCATATCAATTAAGGTTTTATCACTAAAAATAATATAGGGTGGCATACTTTCTTCTCTTGCGATCTCTAGCCTGCGTTCTCTAAGTTTACCAAATAATTTAAATCCAGCAGACGTAAGCGACTCCATACCTTTTGATTTCTCTTTTGACTTCTCTTTGGCGCTGATTGCCTTATCCGGCGACTTATCATCGTCTGTAATTTTTACTAGGACTGAGGTTTCCGGATTCCTAAGGCTACTAATGTCGCCTAATTTAAGTACTTGATAATCTCCAACCACAAGATAGCCTTCGAAAACCAGTTGCTCAACTAATCGTTTTAAGAGATTTTTGTTTGTAGATGCTAAGGCACCGTAGGATTTGTAATTTATTGCACCTATTTCCTCCAGCCTTGCTGTCCTTGCACCAGTTACCGTATCAATGATAATACTCTTTCCATATCTTCCCTTTGCTTCATATACACAATTAATTATTTTCTTTGAAGCCTCCGTCATATCTAATGTTTCAAATTCACGAAGACAATTTCCGCAATCCTCACATGGCTTATTCGGATTTTCACCAAAATATTTCAAAATATAGTTTCGCAAACACTCGGTTGTGTAACAATATCTCTCCATCACTTGCAATCGCTTAACATCCCTGTCTTTCACAGTTTTTCTATCATCCGGATCCAACTCCGATATTTCTTTATGGTCTAAAAGAAATCGGTTAATCACAATATCCTGTGGGGAAAACAGCACGATACATTTTGAATCCAAGCCATCTCGACCTGCTCTTCCAGCCTCCTGATAATAATTTTCCATACTCTGAGGCATATTGTAATGTATTACAAAGCGAACGTTTGACTTGTCTATTCCCATACCAAAAGCATTTGTGGCGACAACAATACTCGTATAATCAAATACGAAATCATCCTGCATTCTTTTTCTTTCAGCAGCTCCCATACCCGCATGATATTTTGCAACCGATATTCCCTTGCTCTTCAATAATTCATACAAACTGTCAACATTCTTTCTTGTAGCACAATAAATTATTCCACTATCTTCTGGGCGCTTTACTATATAATCCAATATATACTGATCTTTATTCTTTGGCTTGTCTACTTGAAAAAATAGATTATCTCGATCAAATCCAGTTACTAAAACGTATGGATTATTTAATCCTAATGTACATACAATATCTTCTCGAACCGCTTCCGTTGCTGTGGCTGTAAAAGCACTAATGATTGGACGTTTTTCAAGCAGTTTTACAAACTCGATGATTTGCATGTAACTCGGGCGAAAATCCTGTCCCCACTGCGAGATACAATGAGCTTCGTCAACTGTAATCATGGATATCTGAACATTTCTGGAAAGCGCAAGGAACCCTTCTGTAACAAGCCTTTCTGGTGCCACATAAATTATTTTATACGCTCCTTGTTTGGCTTTTCTTACCGTATCATAAAATGCATTCTCTGATAAAGAGCTGTTGATAAAAGCAGCCGAAACCCCTGCTTCATTTAATGCTTTCACTTGATCTTGCATAAGCGAAATAAGTGGAGAAATAACCAATGTAATACCAGGCAATAGCATTGCTGGAATCTGATAACAAATCGATTTACCAGCACCTGTAGGCATTACTGCAAAAGTATCGATTCCAGATAAAATGCTTTCAATTATAGACTTCTGACCTGGTCGAAATACATCATATCCAAACAAAATTTTAAGTGCTTCCTCTGGAGTAGCCGTTTCAAACAAATGAAACCCCGATGAATCATCCGCGCATTTCCCATCAAAATTTGAAATATCGTTCATCCTAATCACTCCAATATCGTATCTTGTGATTTATGCGCATCATATTTATCTGCCTTGCCCCTTGACTTCTCCACCGGGTACTTTTCTTCGTTCTGAGACATTTTCATATTAACTATCTCATCCGCGTCCAGATCAAGCTTATCCAAAAGATTTTGGCTATAAACCATAACGTCCGCCAATTCTTCCTTAATATGTTGCAAATCATATTCATCATCGGTCCATTGGAAGCATTCCAATAGCTCTGCAGATTCAATTACAATCGACTTTGCAAGGTTCGCTGGTGAATGAAATTGATCCCAATCTCGATCTTTTGTAAATTTTCTTATTCGTTCTATCGTTTCTTGTTTCATATTCTACTCCATTTCTATGTAATGACTCAAATATTCTCTTAATGCATCATCGCATATGTACAAATAAGTACCTTTTATTCCACGCGTCATTAATACATAGTAAACATTTGTTATATACTCGAAAAGCTCATCGTATCCTGCTGTTCGTTTTCCGTTTTTATCATAATAATTCTCAGGGTGCACTATAATCTTTCCAGTTGACTTATCATATCCAATATCATTTCCCAAAATAACAAATGCGTAATTTAAGTCATATCCTTGGATAGAGTGAATACAGCCTACTTCATCAATTGCTTCTGGAGTATGTACCCACCCTTGTGTACAATGATTCCACATACGCTTGACATCCTGAATTTCAATATCCTTTAAAGCCTGATTTTTTTTACTGATCCAAGGCCAGGCATATCCCGCAAGCATTCTGGATAATCCCGACTCTACTTCTTTATCATACATATTTCTTTCAAATTTGGAAAAGTCTGAATATATTTTTATATCATACTTATCCGATATGTATTTTTCTGAACACTTGCCTGAAAGAGCATTTTTTACAAAATCGATATAACCATTTCCGCCCTGCACCCGCATCTGTGTTGAAAGTGTAAAATACGCTATCATTCTTTTTTGAAATGAAGCTTCCATCTTTTTATCAAATCTTTTATAATCAATGCCTGATGGCCCTACTACTTGCATACTGTCATAAAATAACACAGTACAAAACGATTGTTTTAAAATCCAGTCTAGTTCATCACACTCTGTTGTAAGTCCAAGTTTCTCACAATTTTTCTTAAACGTTCCCATATACGAAATATTTTTATACTGATGAAGTCGATGCGCTTCATC